>JABIQT010000234.1 GCA_018667995.1 Candidatus Latescibacterota bacterium | reverse complement strand
GACGTCCCAATCGCAATTGAGGCCATCCGAACCGCATTTAATCCCAACGCGAGTCTCGGACATGGAAGCAAACACAACGAATTATCATCAGGAAGCAGGTAAGTAGCATGTTTAAGGAATTCGAAGGAAAAATGAACTACCCGGTGATGGAGGAGCGGATCCTTGAATGGTGGAAGGACCGCGATATCTTCAACAAACTTCGCACGCAACTCGCGGACAAACCCCTTTGGTCATTCATCGATGGACCGATAACCGCCAACAACGCCATGGGGGTCCATCATGCCTGGGGTAGAACTTACAAGGATATCTATTGCCGATATCACGCCATGAAGGGTCAAAATCAACGGTGGCAGAATGGATTTGACTGCCAGGGATTGTGGTTGGAGGTGGAAGTAGAACGGGCCCTTGGATTTAACTCCAAGCGAGATATCGAGGAATATGGGCTCGCGAAGTTCTCCGAGGACTGCCGGGCGCGTGTGGAGACTTTTGCGGAACGCATCACACAGCAGTCTATCCGAATGGGCCAGTGGATGCACTGGTATCAGGAAGATGGCACAAATGCTTCATACTTCACACTTGATGACAACAACATCGAGCACATCTGGCATTTTCTAAAAGTGTGTCACGAGCGCGGATGGCTGTATCGTGGGCACCGGGCTATGCCGTGGTGTTGGCGGTGCGGAACGAGTCTGAGTCAACACGAGCTTGTTGATTCCTACAAAGAACAGATCGATCCGTCCTGTTACTTTCGGTGCCGCGTCGCTGATCGTCCCAACGAATACTTTCTAGTCTGGACCACCACGCCATGGACACTGACCGCCAATACGGCTCTTGCCATAGCACCCGACGCGGATTACGCAAAGGTAGTCCTGGACGATGACACCTATTACTTGATGGAGTCACGCGTAAAAGCGGTGATGCCGAAAGGGGCACGCATCGTTGAATCTCTCAAGGGAAAAGAGCTGATCGGTCTTGCATTTCACGGTCCCATGGAGGATATACCCGCTCAGGAAAATGTGACACGAAACACCGTAGCCTGGGATATCATAACAACGGATGATGGTACGGGCATTGTCCACATAGCTCCGGGCTGCGGCGCGGAGGATTTCCAGCTGGGTCAAGACATTGGTCTCGACATCCTCGTGCCCATCGATGACAACGGCTATTTCACGGAGCAATATGGGTGGCTGTCTGGCGAGCATGTACGTGATTCCGCCGACAAGATCCGCGAGAATCTCGAGGCGAACGGTGTTCTATTTAAGTGGGAGGACTACGAACATCGATATCCCTTCTGCTGGCGTTGCAAAACACCGCTTGTATTCCGCCTCGCCGACGAGTGGTTCATAGCGTGTGACGAAATCCGGGAGCCTATGAAGAAAGCCTCCGCCACCGTCAATTGGATTCCGGAATACGGTGGTCGTCTCATGCAGGATTGGCTCGACAACATGGGAGACTGGTGTATCTCGCGGCGGCGATTCTGGGGACTGCCACTGCCGTTCTACGCCTGTGATGACTGTGATCACATCACCGTGGTCGGTAGTACTGTGGAATTGAAGCAGCGTGCACTCGACCCGACACTCGTGGAGAAACTGCCTGAGCTTCACAGGCCCTGGATCGACGATATAGAAATTGCCTGCGAGAAATGCGGCAAGCCACTCAAGCGGGCTACTGAGGTAGGCGACTGCTGGCTGGACGCGGGCATTGTCCCCTATTCGACGGTGAACTATCTGCCTGAGGAACTCGGAGTTGATGGATCCATCCGGTCCATTCGCGGCCCGGAGGCTGAACAGGATCAAAAAGGCGCCACAGTTGATTCTTCCAATCCTTCGGCATGGTCGCAGTGGGTGCCGGCTGACTGGATTTCCGAGATGCGCGAACAGATACGCCTATGGTTCTACTCGCAACTGTTCATGTCCGTGACCCTGCATAACCGGGCGCCATACAAGTCCGTGCTGACGTACGAAGAGATGCGCGATGAAAATAGCGTGCCGTTCAGCAAGAGTGGCGGTAATGCCATTGCCGTGGAAGAAGCCGTGGAGAAAATGGGCGCCGATGTTATGCGCTGGCAGTACGCGAGCGCCCCGTTGAGTTCCGTTTTCCGATTCGGATATGGACCTGCTGAGGACGTGACGCGCAAAATGCTGACTCTGTGGAATGTATATTCGTTCTTCGTGACCTATGCCAACCTGCCCGATTGCCCTCCGATCGTACCGGACGCTCCTATCGCGGGCCGAAGCGAGTTGGATCGATGGATTCTTGGACGACTGCATACCTTAATAGCAACATCCAACGATCGCCTGGAGCAGTTCGACGTGGCAACTATGGTAAGAGAGTCCGAGGCATTCGTAGACGACCTCTCCACCTGGTATGTGCGCCGTAGCCGACGCCGTTTCTGGAAGAGCGGCGATGATGTGGATAAGCGGTCTGCAGTACAGACACTTTACGACGTTCTTGTTACGCTGAGCAAAGTGATCGCACCGGTTCTCCCTTTCTCCGCCGAGGAACTGTACCAGAGCCTTGTGCCTCCGGTCGATCCTACGGCTCCGGAGAGTGTCCATCTCTGTGATTACCCTCAATCGGACCCCGAGTTCGTGGATCAGGGGCTTCTCGACGACATGGCCGCATTGATGCATGTAATCAGTCTTGGCCGATCAGCTCGTAACGATGCCAAAATGAAGGTCCGGCAGCCTGCACTTCGACTCCTGGTGCGTCCGAGTGACGAGCGTCAGGGCGAGACTATTGCCCGTCTCAGGACCCAGATACTTGAGGAGTTGAACGTTAAGGATCTCGTAGTGCTGACCAGTCTGGATGACCTTGAGACTTTCTCAGTGAAACCGGAGTTCTCAAAATGGGGTCCCCGCTTCGGCAAAAAAATGAACAATGTGCGCCAGGCCCTTGAGGCCATGGACTTAGCAGAAGTCGGTGCCCAGGCGGACGCAGGGCACTCCGTGGAGTTGATGGTTGACGGTGAAGCTGTAACACTGTCATCGGACGATCTCGTAGTGGAACGCGTCCCTGCAGAAGGATTTGCCGTAGTTTCGGATTTTGGGTGTACGGTGGCCGTGGATACGACGATGACTCGAGATCTCATCCTTGAGGGATTGATGCGTGATCTCGTCCGCTCCGTGCAAAGCCTTCGTAAGGACGCAGACTTCAACGTGACGGATCGCATCGAACTCTACCACAATGCGGACGGTGATCTGCTCGATGCCATAAACATCCACGCGGATTACATAAAAACGGAGACGTTGTCCGTTGATATTCTCACTGATGACCCGCCATCAGATGCGAACACCTTAGACGTCAAGATCAGTGAGCACAAGGCCCGCATAGGGGTCAGAGTGTGCTAGTGGGGTGGCACTCGGGGCCGTTTGGACCGCAACCTGTACTTGGTATTAGTCCGTGAAAAGTTAGGAAACCGACCACAATGGTCATGCAGCACTTCACCGGGTACTGTGGGAGGCACTCCACCGAGATCAGGATTTTCCTCACGGCTCGGGTTGTCTATCTGTTTCATCTTGGTCCTATTTCTGAGGCGAATGAAAACAGGGATTTAGACCTCGTGAGGGTGAATTCCTCATATGCTTCCAGCATGTCGAAGGATCTATACTGCTATGCGTAGAACAAAGATCGTGTGCACAGTTGGACCTGCGATCGATTCAGAAGAGATGCTCCGTAAGATTGTGGAGGCAGGGGCAGACGTATTGCGTCTGAATTTTTCCCACGAGACTCCCCGTGAACACCGTGCCCGTGTTCAGCGCATCCGATCTGTAGAGGAGCAGGTAGCTAAGCCACTGACCATTCTACAGGATCTGCCCGGACCCAAAATTCGGATTGGTTCCTTCCGGGAAGGACCAATATATCTTGCAGTTGGTGGTCGTTTTACCCTCACAACGGAACCAGTGGAGGGTGACAAGAATCGTGTTTCTGTCAATTACCCGCTTCTGGCCAGAGAGGTGCAACCTGGTCAACACCTTCTTCTTGCGGATGGCCTGGTAGAGCTCATTATAGACGAAGTGGCTCCCCCTGAGATCCGGTGTTCGGTGGTACTCGGAGGTCCACTCTCCAATCAAAAGGGAATCTCGGTCCCTCACGGGGCGTTAAGCGTCCCCGCCTTTACGGACGTGGACCGATCGTTGCTGCTGGAGGGGCTCGATATGGGCGTGAGCATGGCCGCTCTGTCGTTCGTACGGTCGGTGGAGGATATTGCCCGAGCCCGTAATTGTCTCGACACATCGCACTCCGATCTTCCGGTGATGGCGAAGATTGAGAAACCCGAGGCCGTCGCTGCATTGTCGGAAATTCTGGGTGTGGTCGATGCCGTTATGGTGGCCAGAGGCGATCTCGGCGTCGAGATTCCTTTCCCGGAAGTACCACTTGTGCAGAAGGACATTATCAATCAGGCCAGGGCGACAGCGACACCGGTTATCACAGCAACACAGATGCTTCGTTCCATGGTAGAGAGTCCACGCCCCACAAGGGCCGAGGCCGCCGACGTCGCGAATGCGGTTCTGGATGGCACTGATGCGGTTATGCTATCGGAGGAAAGTGCCATGGGCGCCTATCCGGTGGAAGCAGTAGAGGCACTTGCTGCCATTGCAGAGGCGGCAGAGCAGCGGCTATTCGAGGAAACACCGTTTCTGGATCTGCCTACGAATGTGGACGCGGGTGTCTCTGCAGCAATTGGTCATTCGGCATGCGTGCTTTCAAGAGACGCAGGAGCTGAAGCCATTGTGTGTTGTACACGGACCGGTTCTACGGCTCGGAATGTAGCCAGACATAGACCCAATACGCCAATCATTGCTGTTAGCCCTAACATCGAAACAGTGCGGAGGATGGGGCTGATTTGGGGAGTAAAGCCCGTGCTATGTGACGATTTTCGGAGCATAGACGGTATGGTCCAGATGTCGATGGATGCCGTGCGCGACTCGACGCACATGGAATCGGGCGCTCGGGTTGTGATCGCAGGCGGGTCACTCGATGCGGGCCCCGGATTCACTGATTTCTTGCGTGTAGCGGTACTTGGCAGCAAGCAATAAAACGATGGCACCCGTCATTTCCGGGGCCAATTCTTCCCAACAGAAGGCGCAAACAGGAGAATGAAATGAGTTCATCGACCTCCGGTACCCTCGCTATACAGGGAGGCCCCAAATCCGTTACAACGGATCCGGGAGATTTATTTCACTGGCCCATAATCAACAAAGAGGATGAGGATGCTGTTCTGGAAGTCCTGAGACATGGCAGCATGTCTGATACGACGATCACAAAACAGTTTGAGGTAGAATTTGCAGAATGGATTGGACTCGACTATGCACTGGGATGCAGTTCTGGCACGGCGTCACTCCATTCGGCCATGTTCGGCTGCGGAGTAGGTGTCGGTGACGAGATCATCTGCCAGAGTACGACATTCTGGGCTTCTGCACTGCAGTGTTTTTCCCTGGGCGCTTCCGTAGTCTTCGCCGATATAGACCCGGATACGCTGTGTATAGATCCTGATGACATCGAGCACCGAATAACAGACAAAACCAAAGCCATAATGGTAGTTCACTACACCGGTTATCCTTCCGATATGGATCGGATCATGTCCATCGCGGATAAATATGGAATCAAAGTAATCGAGGACGTTTCGCACGGTCAGGGCTCACGCTACAAGGGACGAAAGGTCGGCACCTTTGGACACGTTGCGGGAATGTCTCTGATGAGTGGGAAGTCCTTCGCCATCGGTGAAGCTGGCATCATGGTGACAAGCGACCGTGAAATCTATGAGCGTGCCGTGGCATTTGCCCACTATGAGCGATACAACCAGGACATCAAGTCTGATTCAGTCAAAGACTTCAGAGGTCTGCCTCTTGGGGGATACAAGTATAGAATGAATCAACTGTGTTCGGCACTGGGACGTGTTCAGCTGAAACACTATGAAGACCGGATAGTACAGATTCAGGGCGCAATGAATCGCTTCTGGGATCTATTGGAGGGAGTTCCGGGGATACGCGCCCTCCGGCCCCCTAAGGGTTCCGGGTCCACCATGGGGGGGTGGTATGCGGCGAAAGGACTGTACGATCCCGACGCTTTAGGAGGCCTTTCCGTGACCCGCTTCGCAGAAGCTGTAAATGCGGAGGGCACCACCTGTGGCGTCGGCATAAACAAGCCTCTACATCTCCATCCATTGCTGAATACCTGTGACGTCTATGGGCACGGAAAGCCGACACGAAACGCCCACAGCACCCGCGATCTGAGACAGCCCGAGGGCAGTCTTCCCGTCGCGGAGTCTATTGACCGTCACACTTATACCATTCCCTGGTTCAAACATGATCGTCCCGAGATAATCACAGAACATGCCAATGCCTTTCGCAAGGTCGCTGAACACGCTGATGAACTCCTGGCAGATGATCCTGGCGATCCCGGTAATATAGGCAGATGGTCCGTATAGGTTGATCTGGTGGCTGGGAGGTAGACAGTTGTCCAAACTTACCAAAATTCGCGACATGGTCATCTATCTGGATGACCGGTATTACTGCGGACCTGGGCCATCCGCTGTTCAGTTTCCCGATGGCCGTATCGCAGTTGCCTTCCGCCGGGCGTACAATTGGGCGACTGAGGGAATTCACGCCCATGGTTTCCCGTCGACGGAGGCTTGTTTGATTACCACCGAGGACAACGGCAGGACCTGGTGGCCTCCCCGAGTATTCTATTCCGGAAATATCACAAATCAGAATCTTACCATGTTGCCGGACGGTACTTTGATATGTCTGTCTCATCGTGGCGAATTGATCCCACACAAAGTATACGAGAGACTTAAGGATACCCGACGCTTCTACCATGATCCGCATTTTGGATGGATCTATGCCTCGCACGGTATACAGGTCATGAGATCCCTCGACACGGGGCAAACCTGGGAAGGTCCGTACTATGTCTCTCCCGTGCCCGGTACGGAGCCCATTCTCCCAGGGTGGCCTTCGCCCGCTGGGTTGAGGGCATCAGCAATCGCGCTCAATGACGGATCAGTCGGGGTGGCGGTCTACGGTTTAATAGGGACGAATCCGAATGCTAGCAATGTATGGTTCATGACGTCGGCTGATCGTGGGGCCACCTGGGAACCTCGAGGCCGGATCGCGAATGACCCTGAGGGAATAAACTACTACAATGAAACGGCTGTATATCAGGGCGAGGACGGTAAGCTCATCGCCTTCATGCGAGTCGAGCAGGATCGTGATGACCGGCTTCATACTTCGGTTTCATACAACGCAGGAAAGACCTGGTCGTCACCCAAGAGGGAGCGTCTCAAGGGACACCCCTACCAGGCTGTCAGGCTTCCGAGTGGAAATGTATTGCTCGTCTACGGATACCGCCATGAACCCAGAGGAATACGGGCCTGCCTTCTGGAACCCGAGTGCGATAATATAGACGATGCGGATGAAGTCATACTTCGAGATGACGGTGGCAGCTTTGATCTTGGCTATCCCCACGCGCTCACACTCCGTGACGGGACAGTCCTCGTTACGTATTATTACAACATTGGCGATGGCGTACGGCACATTGCCGGCACCATCATCGAGGAAAAATAGGGAGATATATGACACCCGATGCAGCAGGTTCGTCGATTTCTCTTTCTCGGGATGAGGTGAACCGATTCCACGTAGACGGATATCTGGGGCCATTTACGCTGTGTACTCCGCAACAAATGGCAGGGCGCAGAAGCTCTATTGAAAAAGCGTTATCAACGGATTCCACGTTCGCCTGGCGTGAGCAGTCACGGCATCTCGATGTGCCGGTGGTCTTCGATTTGTGCGCGCATCCGGAAGTTGTCGAACGGATGGCTTGTCTGTATGGCCCTGACCTGGTACTCTGGAGGTCCAATTTCTTCGTAAAGAACCCCGGTGACAAGGCTATTCCATGGCACCAGGACCGAAACTACTGGCCCATCGAGCCACCCGTAAATATCACGGCGTGGATTGCTATCGATGAGGCCCGCGTGGAGAATTCCTGCATTCAGTTGCTGCCCGGATCACATAGGAAAGTAGTTCCCCACGTTAAAGCTACCGATGACATGGGATTTGAAGAGATGGCCGATCCCGCATACGTCGACACCAGTGAGGCGGTCAGTATGGAATTGAAGCCTGGTGAATTCTTCCTCTTCAATGAGAGACTCGTACATTATTCAGCCCCGAACACTTCGAACCACCGGCGAATGGGGCTGGCCGTGCGCGTTACTATTCCCATCGTCAAAGTAGATCATGAAGCCCTCTTTGAGGGGCATAAGGTAATCATGCTCAAGGGAAGAGATACCATGATGTTCAATGATGTCGGGAACCCGCCTGTCGAGGATGGACAATGAACATTGTGCCTACGTCTTTTGAACGTATCATGCCAGATCATCTGCAGAATTTCGCGGTGTCGATATTTCGTAAAGCCGGTATGTCAGAAATGGATGCGACACTGTTGTCTGACGCCTTGGTAGATGGCGATTTGAGGGGTGTGTTCAGCCATGGAACTCGGTTAATTGAGGGGTATCTTCCCCTTCTGATCGACCGTAATCTAAATCCGGCGCCTGATCCTAAAGTCATCGGTGAGACGGACAATTCCATCAACGTGGACGGAGACGGTGGTTTGGGATATTTCGCGTCATTTATGGCCATTCGGATGTGTGTGCAGAAGGCGAAGAAGACGGGAATGGCTGTAGGTATCACAAGTAATCACGGGCATTTCGGATCTGCCGGCCACTATACAAGGAAGGCTATCGAGGCGGGCTGCTTTGGGTTGGCCATGTCCTCCCACCACCGTGAATTCAGTCCTGAGCAGTCAATTCTCAAGGCCAGCGGAGCTTCGCCCATATGCATGGGGGCCCCGGCGGGCGATCAACCGCCTCTGATTATTGACATGGCAACAGGGGGAAATCGGGCCGATGAATTCTTCAACGAGATCCCAGCTACCTATTTCAAAATGCTTGGCTTAGGATTGATGAGCAATGCGCTGGGCGGGATCCTTTCCGGAATGGTTACGCGTGAGGAGACCGGGGTCGGAGCCTGGAAGGGAGTCAACCAGGGCGCTTTTTTTCTGGTGGTTGATATTGCCCGGTTGACCGATATGGAGGTGTTCAGGAGGCAGATGGACGACTTCATCACTAGTCTGCGCAAGATGAAACCGCCGCCGGGTCACGAGCATACTGAGACGCCTGGTGGTTTGGAGCACGAACGTACGCTAAGCTGGCGTGAAGAAGGAATTCCCATAGGCGAACAACATCTTGCTGTTCTTGAAAAGGCAGGCAAGGAAATGGATGTCTCGCTGCCCTGGGATTGATAAGTGGCGGATACACCTCGAAGCATGCAGATGGAGAGGCCCGATGTCGACCTTGCATCAACCGGATTTCACAATCGAAGAACTCGAGACGTTCAACTCTGACGGGTTCGTCCGTCTTGGACAGGTCGTGCCGGACGGAGATATCGGAGATCTGTGCCAGCGAATCGACGATATAATGCTGGGCAAGATCGCCTACGAAAAAATGTTGATGCAACTATGCCCGTCCGCAGGAAAGCCTGCGCTTGCAGTTCAGTCGAAGCAGTTCAAAGAGCCGTCCCTGAAGTACCGGAAGATTCAGGATCTGGAGCAGGACCCTCTGTTTCGGTCCTACATTCAGAATCCCCTGTTTTGTGATATAACGAGGAAGATCATCGGCGATCGGATAGCCGTTTTTCGCTCTATGTTTTTCAATAAGCCGGCGGAGCAGGGGATCACTATTGATTGGCATCAGGATGGGGCTGGTGGATGGGGCATTACAATTCCCCCGAAGATCACCATTTGGACCGCCCTGGATCGGACGCGGATTGAGAACGGTTGCCTTCAGATTATACCAGGTACGCATAAGGACATAATCCCGCAACAGGGGGATCTCCTCTCTCCTGAGGAAATCCAACGATACGCGCCTGAGAGTAAGAGGATCTACCTGGAAATGGAACCGGGTGAAGTCGTACTTCTGCACAACTGGACACTTCATAAGTCTGAGACAAATCACACGGACGCACCGCGTCGTGCGTTCAGTGTCTGCTATATCGATTCTGCCACCAAACGCAGGTCAGACGGTTTAGGTTTTCCTCAGGTCTTTCCAGCGTATGCCTCAGTTGAACAGGGATAGTGATTTCATATCTCGCTGCATGTGTTAGAATCTCGTGGAATCGTACGCTCGAAATGGCGTGGCAACGCCAAGATCGCTAGCTATTGTTTCCAAGACCTCCCGGTGATCATCGTCGATAGGTATTCCACTCGTCATACTGTCCTGCTCCCACTGCCACTCCATCCCTCCAGGTAGTTCTGCCGATGTCATGCCTGGCAGAGGTCTCATGGCCCTGGCCTTCGCTATATAATCATCCATATCAGATTTGAATGTGTCGAGAGACTGAAAGCTCGCGACATTGAAGGCCGCAATGAACGCGCCCTGGTTCGAAGTCCATTGTGAGGTAGGTGGTTGGAATTCCGGTTTCCATATTCCGGGCAGAATTCCTCCAAGCACCTGGAAAGCAGCCCCGAGCCCCAATGATTTAGTGAACGCCGCGGAGAAACGATCAAAAAGTTCCTCCTGAGCTCCGGAAGGAATGACGTGAGAGCTCATGTCCAGGGCGAGCGGCGGTTGAGACCCGGCCGGCACAGCAAAACTCATAGGAGAGCCTCCACTCGCACCGAGGATATTGTTGTCAGGATCCATCTCGTATCTGTGGGATGACACGGCCAATCCGATACAGTTGTTAACCATGGCCAGTCTCGAGTACGTTCCCGCAGCGCCGAAGTGAAAGTGGTTTCGGGTGGTTGAAACTCCTACGCCATGTTCCAGTGCCATGGCCACGGCCATCTCCGCGCCTCGGTGGCAGGGAAGATATCCCATTCCGCCATCTCCGTCGAGCACTGCCGTGGTAGTAGTCTGGTTTACGACAGAGATCTCAGGTGTCGGGTTGACGCGTCCCTCGATAATTTCTTTGATATAACCAGCAGCCTGTCTCGTGCCATGACTATATACACAGCGTGCATCAGTTCGGCTGAGAATACGTCCCATCAACGAGGCGTCAGCGGCCGGCATTCCAGCAGCCACAAATAACGCCCCCACAAGTTTTTCCAGTTCCTCAATCGGAACACGTATACCGTGGTCGGGCGGGGTATTGCGCATAGGCAGATTCATAGTTGTGCCGGTTCTCTCCTATAGGGAGTCGAAAAAGGTCAGTTTTGCACCAAAATTGCTCATGCCAGTCACGGAGTCACCCGCCATTTCCACATTGATATCCCTAGTCCGGTGCCGAAGTATCAGCTTATCTTCTGCAAGCGGGAACCCGAAGTCGATCGGTCGGTTCAACGGTGGGTCTGGAAGCATTAGATACCCGTTGCTGAACACAGATCGGCCGCTATGGCCAGATAGTACGACGTCCTTCGAATCAATCCATTGGGGTATCCGGACCCAGAGTGCTCCGGGGTCCTTAACACGGATCGAAAGACAATCGTGCGTATATGGGGATGAGACCGATACCTGCGGCGTCTCATGGTCGAACAAGAGATTCACGCGGTGGCCGGAATTTCCGGAGGTCACCATATTACGATGCACCTCGCAGAGCGAACCAATCGCTCCGCCCACAATGTCCATATTGAAGCTGATGTGATCATTCTCAATCGGGACATGGCCATAAGGTGCTGGAAATCCAAATGCGCCCAGGTGTCGATCGGCTACATTCCGCTTTCCGTCTTCCCCATCGGGATTTGGCGAATCTGAGATGAAGGATATGTCGCGTAACTGTGATGGTAGAATATGACACCGAACGATTCGCTCGACGTCCTGATAGTAATCCGTGAAACCGTGTTTCGCCAGAATGAGCGCTGTTTCAACAATGTCCCCCGTATTGTTGACTTCGCCTCTGTCGGGAGACGCATCCTCGCCACTTGCTTCTATTACCCAGCCCAGCTCATCCCTGATCTCCCACAAACCATTGTCGTAGAAAGCTCTCACTGTTCCCAGCAGAGCCATATCGTCGGTCACGTCAGCCAATTGAGCCAAGGACGACATGACGCATGTAGTTGAATGGGTGTGTGTCCCGAATATCTCACGATCATATGCTCCGTCTTCCCGGAAGAACGCGCCAACCGCCTTCTCTTTGAGTATCAGAGCGAGCTCCAATGCCGGATCGAATTGGGTGGCTCGATAGTATTTCACGAGCGGCCCAATGGACCGGGCCAAGCCGATAATGAAAGTCGAATCGGACACGGTCAATCCGTGATCATCCTCCAAGATTGACCGATTCCATCCTCTCTCTGCATCCCAGTATTTGAAGATGTCTTCGATTGATCTTTCTGCAAGTCTTGCGGCCGCTGGCATTTGCCTGTGTGCCACAAGCGCGTAGAGTGCGTGGAATCCTTCACGTATGTTATGTGGAATGAAATTACACACCGGACCGTGAATGTATTGACGATTAAGGGGAAGTGCCACGGGACCGCGATATGCCAGAAATGCCGCTTTCGCGTGCTTCTCGATGACGTCCTCATCCAGTACGATTCCGGTACAGTCTTCGGCGTTCAGTAAGGCATTGAGATGTCGTCCCGGGACATGCGCTTCGGAATGGGCGGGGCTGAAACGCAGCTCGGCCTCGGGTAACACTGTGGAACTGAAAAATGGAACGTTCCCATCATCAGTATTGAACACACTGCTCATAGTCCGACATCCGAGAGCTATCGCCGACGGGACGTCCGTCGTGTTAACATTCTCAAGTTTAGGCATAGAATGATATCCTATTCACCCGTGACCTGCGGATTTGCATGGGCAGCGCCGCGGAAAACAGCATTTATGAAGAGGATGTTGAGACCATCCATATATGCGCGATAGTTGGGATCGGCTGTGAAGCCGATGGTATTGCCTCTGCCATGAGACTGGATGATGACCAGCGGTTTGTGCGCGAGTTGTAGTCTGCTCTCCTCCCACATATATCCGCTCTGCAACAGCTCTTCTGGTGCCGCATAAACAGCGGGATTGCGTCCTTTATCGATGGTGACGGGACTGAAAATGGTACTTCCGGATACCAGGGCGTTTACCGTCTTATCGATTCCTGCCGCCAACCAATGATCGGGGTCCAACCTAGCCTGCGCCAGCACACCTGCGACCGCATCTGGTGATTCGGTGGCCGCGCGTATGGCCTTCTGATAGTCGGCCTCATTCTTGAGAAGACTTCCATCAATGCGTCCGTCTGTCGGTTCCTCTTCATCTTTCTTGTCGTCCTCGTCTATCGCCGCATTCTCTCGGGACACATCCAGAAGTCCGGTCTTTTCTGCAGCCAGGAAGGCGACTGTTGACGTGCTTATTCCTATAAGGGTGCCCCCACGCTGGACCCACTCTTTGAGATTCTTGACGCCACTTTCGCCGAGAACTGACGCGTATCCACCACCGGAAAAACCACCGCCTGGCAGAATGACGACGTGATATCCGCTGAGGTCAGCGCTGCCAAGCTGTCGTGTCCGAATCGGTGTGACGGGGTATCCAAACTGTCTCTCCAGAACGAATCTTGTGGCGCCAGCACTATTAGAACTTGTTGGTCGATCCCACGCTATGGCCACCTTTGGACGGCGCATATGTACGACGTTACCACTCCCGAAATTGGGACCGTCATCCACCCACCCCGTATTTGTAGCATGTACTTCTGCACCGGTATTAGCCGCAAGACTGGCCAAGCGCGCGTGCATGCTGACACTGTTTTCTTTGACTTTGTAAATGAGTGTCCCGGATGGATAAATGCGGCCATTCTGGGTGAACTGTTTGTCCGTGCTGTGCACTCGAATTCCGGCGTGGAGCGTAGCTGCCAACAGCCGTCCTGCTGATTGCGTGCCCCATGGGACCAGGTATGCGACGGTCGCATTGCCGCCGGTCACGCTCCCTTGTGGGATTATCGGAGGTCTCACCGTGGCGAAATCACCCCTGGGAACTTCACTCGAAGGAATGCTCGCGATGTTCCACATAAGCGGGAGAGACCATGCTGTGACATCATAGATCTGATCACCAAGATTGATACTCCGGCGTCGTTCTTGCTCCTTTAGAAAGGCGTCGTCCATGGGCACATCCTGGTCCAGCAACGTCCGAATTAGCCGTTTGGACGGTTGAGCCAGCGTGACCAGATAGGATCCCGTCTCGAACTGTTGGCCAGCGGCACGGAAACCAGCACGCGCCTGTTGCACCTCTACTCCCTGCAAATGTAAGATGGCCGCCAGTTTATCGACTGCCGAGACATTACCTGTCCTGGGTAGAATGTAGGCTTTGATCGACTCCGTCTGTCCTTCGCGTATGGCGCTCTTCCTATAGTTGTAGAAATCGGTCAGCAACTTGCTTCGGTTGTCAGCCGCGGTTTCGGCTGTTGAAATGGATGCTACGAAGTGATGGCGGACGCTATCGCGAAAATGCATCGTGGTACCATCGGTCCGATTAACAACGAGTCCGCGCGCAGAAGCCTGTTCATAGGTCATTGCCACGCTACCATAGTATGAGGGCCAACTCGCGCCGTATCCGGGGTAGAAGGCGTCGAACACCTCTCTCGTAAAGTATGAGAAACCGTACTCATCGAACCACTTGGCATTGTTCCGACCAAAGAGCTCCAGGCTTGCACGCTGGTCTTCGGCCAGGTGTGGATTGTACGGTACCGCCTCTGGTGCGAAATAGTAGCTTGAATTAGAACCCATTTCATGGAGATCCACGAAGACCAGTGGATAGTATTCTTGCAGCACCCTAACTCGGCCGCGTGTTTCGGGTTGGGTTAGCGCGAGCCAGTCGCGATTCAGATCAAAATAATAGTGGTTTGTCCGTCCACCTGGCCAAGGCTCATTGTGCTCGGCCGCCAGAGGATTCGCATCGGGTAGAAGACCTTCGGCGATTTCAAAATTGTGAACGAATCGGTCACGACCGTCAGGATTTTGCGTAGGATCGATCATTACAATTGTATTTTTCATTATCTTACCGACAACTGGATCCTCCGTGGCGGCAAGAAGATGATATGCCGTTAGAAGCGCCGCATCCGGCGATGAGATCTCATTGCCGTGCACGCCATAGCTCAGGCAAACAATAGCCGGGAGTGATCCAATCAACTCGTTCGCCGCATTCTGAGCTGTTATCCGCGG
>JABIQT010000860.1 GCA_018667995.1 Candidatus Latescibacterota bacterium | reverse complement strand
CTTCGTGCGGGAGGGGTATCATCCGGTTATCTATGTTTTCGGCATACAGAAGGATGTCACGCCGTCAAGATTCCGAATTTTCGATTGGAATTACATGGAATTTGCACTTTCGATCCCCTCGGTTCAATGGACATCCCCAGACCGGGCCTTGTATCGTGGGCCATTCTTCTTCACTCCCAGACTATACCTGAACAAAACGCTTCCGATTCTTTTGGGCTATTTTTATGGTTTGGACAAGGAACGGGGCAGTATGGGCAGAAGCAATCGGGAGTATATTGTTAATGATGGGAAACTTAACAATCCGATAATAGAAGGGATATTCTCGCCAAACGGCGATATGGTCTCGGCCTCCCACTATCCGCATTTGTCTGCCATTGTTGACGATCTGAATCAGCCGATAATAGCACAATACCATCTCGGTTCGCTTCGCGGACCTTTCGTAGCATCGACGTTCACTTGGCATATCAAAAAAGCCAGCCTGCAACCGGCTGCAGCCGATATTCTTGTTTTTCAGGATTTTTTGGATGGCGTGGTTCCTGATAGCAGTCAAGCACAGCTCAAAGTGCCTCCGGTCCAGAATTTCTGCGAGCAGGTATCGCCCTTCCATTTTAGAAAAGAGGCGCTGTCTAGTGAGAACCCACTCGGAGTCTTTAGAATTTGTACGAAATGGGACTATTCTTTCCCATTTCCAGCTGGATTATTGAGGCCCAAAAACGGAATGCTTCTTGGTGGTGCTTCTCCAGAGACTGATCTTGATCGAGTCCCATTTGAGAAACGCTCTCTTCTACAATCAATATTCTCACGAGGTAGAAAATAGGATTGGGTTTATGGTGCTAATATACAGACGGAGACAGGCAGAGAGGCGCATGTGATAACTATTCCAGGATGTCATCTTACAGATACGCTCTATGAAAGTGAGAGGTCACTCGTCCTTAGGGGATACGATAAAGAGGACCAGAACCATCGTCCGTTGGTTTTCAAGACTCTAAAGACGGAATATCCGACACCCGAAGAGATCGCTCGATTCAGAACGGAATACGAAATCTGTAAGAACGTCAATATGGACGGCGTCGCCAAATCCTACAGATTTCAGAGGCACAAACACAGTTTGATCTTCAGCATGGAGGATATCGGAGGTACCTCTCTCGACAGATACATCTCCGATGGGCCATTTGAGTTGGCGGAATCTCTCAAACTCGCTATCGCCATGTCTACCGTCCTCGGCCATATCCATCAGTATCCAATCATTCACAAAGATATAAACCCCTCGAATATCGTCTATAATGCAACCACCGGTCAGATAAACATAATTGATTTCGGTCTCTCGACCGTGCTCTCCCGTGAGAACGCCAGTATCAGTAACGCGGATGTCGTTGAGGGCTCGCTCGCCTATATATCACCGGAACAATCGGGTCGAATGAATAGGGAGATCGATTACCGTACAGATTATTATTCACTGGGCGTCACCTTATACGAATTGGTGACCGGCAGACTCCCCTTTGAATCATCCGATGCCATGGAATTGATACATGCTCACATGGCCAAGCAGCCAGTGCCGCCCCATCAGATCAAGCCTGAAATTCCAGAGGCCGTCTCAAATATCATATTGAAACTACTGGCCAAAACCGCGGAGGCGCGCTATCAGAGCGCCCACGGTATTCGCACCGATCTGGAGACCTGCTATGATCAGTGGCGAGCTGACGGTGTCATCGAAACTTTTGTCTGCGGGCTGAAGGATACCTCGGATTCCTTTCATATTCCCCAGCGGCTATACGGGCGCGACGAAGAGGTCGGCCGGCTCTTGAACGCGTTCGAACAGGTTGACAAGGGCCTGCCTTTCATGTTGATGGTGTCCGGATATACCGGTATAGGCAAGTCAGCACTCGTAGCTGAGGTTCAGAAGCCACTTGTGATGAAACGTGGTTATTTCATTTCGGGGAAATACGATCAGCTCCAGAGAAATGTACCGTACAGCGGCTACATTCAGGCTTTTAGAGACCTGATCCGACAGATGTTGACAGAATCTGAGATGCAGATCGCAAGGTGGAAAGATGACCTGATGAAAGCTATGGAACCTAATGGCCAAGTCATCGTGGATGTGATCCCGGAATTGGAGCTGATCATTGGTGATCAGCCTCCGATCCCGGAACTGGGTCCCACGCTAACTCACAATAGATTCAACCTGGTTTTCCAGCAGTTCATGAGAGTATTCGTGCAGGATGGCCAGCCTTTGGTTGTCTTTCTGGATGACCTGCAATGGGCCGATTCCGCCTCTTTGCAATTGACGGGTGTACTCTCTACGGATCCGAAGAATAAACACATCCTCTTGATCGGAGCGTATCGGGACAACGAAGTCAATGCCGGCCATCCCCTGCAGCTGACTCTGGATGAAATTGAGAATGCGGGTGTTACCGTTGAAAATATAGCGCTGCGGCCCCTCGCTATGGAACATGTGAATCAATTGATCGCGGATACATTCAACTGTGCTTCAGGTGAATCTACACAGCTGGCTGAGCTGGTTTTTAGGAAAACTGGTGGTAATCCGTTCTTCATAGACCAGTTCTTACGATCGCTCTATGAAGAAAGTCTGGTGCGCTTTGATGCCCATCGGGGACGCTGGCAGTGGGATGAGTCCAGAATTCAAGACCGGGATATCACGGATAATGTCGTTGAACTGATGAGTGGCAAGATTCAAAAATTGAGTACAAGGGCTCAGAAGATGGTACAGCTGGCCTCGTGTGTCGGAAATACGTTTGATTTAAGAACGCTCGCAATAGTAAACGGAAAGTCCCTGGTTGAGACCGCAGAAGATATGTGGTCAGCCGTGGAGGAAGGTCTAGTACTGCCTATCGGTGATTCTTACAAATATCTACATGACTACGGCACCGGGACACAGTCAGATGGTGAGTTTAAAGAAGACTTTCATACTGACGAAATGAAGGATTTACATGTTTCATATCGGTTCCTCCATGACCGTGTGCAACAAGCGGCTTATGCGATTATACCTGAAAGCCAAAAACAAGAGATACACTATCAGATCGGCCATCTACTGTTGAAGGGCACAAGCGAAGAAGATCAGCATACGAGGATTTTTGAAATCGTAGACCATTTGAACTTCGGCAGTGGCCTCATTACGGAATTACCAGAAAGTATACGGCTGGGCAAGCTCAATCTGATGGCTGGGAAGCATGCGAAGAGTTCGAGTGCCTTCCAAACGGCCTATACGTATTTCACAAATGGCATAGCTCTCCTTGAAGAGGATGCCTGGGAGAAGCAGTATGACCTGACTCAGGCACTCTATCTGGAAGCAGTCGAGTCCGCATACTTGATCTCGGACTTTACGCAAATGGAGCACTTGGCCGAACCGATGATGAAGCATGCGCAGACGATTCTCGACAAAGTGAAGATCTACGAAATACGGATCCTAGCAGCCATTGCCCAGAATATGATGGCCGAGGCGGTAGAAATTGCACGCGAAGTGCTGGGCCTGCTGGATATCCCCCTGCCATTGACCCCGGAAGATTCCGATATCATCGAGGCTTACTCAAACACGCAGGCCATGTTGGCTGGGAAGAGTATAGAGGAATTCTCGGATTTACCGGCAATGACCGATCCCGATAAACTGGCGGCGATGCACATTTTAGTCACTGCGACGAATCCGGTCTACTTCTCTAATCCCAAGATGTTTCCTCTGCTCGTATTTCATATGGTCGACCTATCCATAGAATACGGAAATTCAACCAATTCGGCATTCGGATTTGGTGTTTTTGGCATCATTCTGTGCGGGGCATTTGGTCAGATAGAAGAAGGGTATCAATTTGGGCTACTCGGACAGAATTTGCAGGAGGGGCTGAAGGCAAGAGAATTGACGGCACGAGTCTCTATGAACATGAATGTGGGTACCATACACTGGAAGGAACATCTCAGGGGATCTCTGGATCCACTCCTGCAGGGCTACAAGACAGGATTGGAATTGGGTGATCTCGAATTCGGTTTGTTCTGCGCAGTATCTTATTGTAACAACCTGTTTTACACCGGCAGGGAATTACTGTTCGTTGAGCAGGAGCTGGTAAAGTTTGAAGAGGTAGCTCATAGACTCAAACATTACCATCATGAGCAGAATAACACATTGTTCAGGCAGGTAGTACTGAACCTCGTGGGACGCTCGGACGACCCATGTAGGCTCCAAGGTGAAGCCTGCGATGAGACGGAGGTGATTACCTCAGCGACGGAGGCCAAGAATCGTACAAGATTACATCAGGTATATGCCAACAAGACCTTATTGAGTTACCTTTTTCATGACTATTCGTCGGCTCTGCAGAACGCCAGGTTGGCGGAAAACGAGGCCGATGCAGTAATGGGGTCGTACCACCAACCACAGCATAATCTCTTTTACTCGTTGGCCCTTCTGGCAATGTATCCTGAATTACCGGATCTCGCGCAGAAAGAGGCGATGGAGAAGGTATCTGTCAACCAGGAGTTCATGAAGAACTGGGCAGAACACGCGCCTATGAATTACCGGCATAAGTTTGATCTGGTGGAAGCGGAGCGTGCCCGTGTTCTGGATCACGCTGAGGATGCGAGAGCGTCTTACGCCCGGGCCATCGACCATGCCAGATCGGAAGAGTTCCTCATGGAGGAAGCCATTGCCTGCGAATGTGCTGCCAGATACCACCTGGAGCTTGGAATGAAAGATGCAGCCACTAAGTATATTAAGGATGCGCGGCACGCCTTTCTGCGATGGAATGCATCGGCTAAGGTCAACGACATTGATGAAAGATATGCAGCCTTACTGGCGCCGGCACCTGTCGAGGATAGCAGTAAGGAGATCCCGGCGCGGATCGTTGGAAGATCGACGCGGATAAGTAATTCCGATGCATTGGATTTCACCACCGTTTACAAAGCAACTCAGGCGATATCTGGTGAAATTGTTCTGAGCGATCTTTTCAAGAAACTAATACTGATTCTTATCGAAAATGCAGGTGCTCAGCGAGGTGTCCTGATATTGGAATCGGATGGTAGCCTCATGATAGAGGCAGAAGGAACCGTTGACCAGCAGTCGACTGATAAACTGGCGATGCCTGTGGATTCGTATCCCGATATCTCCCATGGGATCGTCAATTATGTTAACCGCACCCGCGAAACGGTGGTGCTGTCCGATGCGGTCAATGATGGACTGTTTACCAACGATCCGTATGTAGTATCTAGTCAGTCGAAATCTATGTTGTGTATGCCTATTCTTCAGCATTCGTCGTTCATGGGAATGATATATCTTGAGAACAATCTATCCATCCACGTCTTCACATCAGAGCGGCTTCAGGTCCTGGAGATACTGGCCGGGCAGACGGCCATATCTTTGGAGAATGCCAGGTTCTACGACCAACTGGCGGAGTATAACGCAAATCTGGAGCTGAAAGTCACGGAACGGACCCGGGAGCTGGAAGAAAAGAATACGGCGTTGGCGAATACCCTACAGGAATTGAGAGCCACCCAAAACCAGCTGGTACAATCAGAAAAAATGGCCGCCTTGGGGAGTGTTACCGCAGGAATCGCCCATGAGATCAAGAACCCGCTCAACTTCGTCAATAATTTCTCTGAACTATCGGTGGAGATGCTTGAAGAGCTTCAGGAACTCATTGATGGCCATCGAGAGAAGAACGAAATAGAGAATTACGAAGATTGGACTGAGGTCATGCAGGTTCTGGTGATGAATATCGAGAAAATTAATGAACATGGAAAGCGGGCCGACAGTATAGTTCGCAATATGCTCCTGCATTCACGTGGAAAAACGGGCGAACGTCATTTTACTGATATCAATGCTTTGTTGGATGAGGATATTAGACTGGCGTATCATGGCATGCGGGGCCAGGACTCGACTTTCAATATGTCGATCGAAACCGACTATGATGCTTCTATCACCGAAATAGAAGTCGTGCCGCAGGATCTCAGTCGCGTTTTCCTCAACCTGATCAGCAATGCCTGCTATGCTGTCCAGAAAAAGAAGAGAGAGCTCGGTGATAGCTTTTCTCCCAGTCTCGAAGTTTGGACCAAGAATCTGGGAGATAAAGTCGAACTACGTATTCGCGACAACGGCCCGGGTGTACCCGAGGATGTGCGCGACCAGATTTTCGAACCGTTTTT
>JABIQT010000647.1 GCA_018667995.1 Candidatus Latescibacterota bacterium | reverse complement strand
CGATCCAGGATGGCTTCAAGGTCGTCCACATCTCCCTTAGTGTATGAAGGGACCTGGTCATGGATACCATCCAGGCCCTGGAACCAACGGCCCTGTCTGGGACGCATCCAGATCTCTTCTAACAGATCGTAGAAGCTCCTTAAATGGGCGGAGGCGTCGCGGAATAACCGATCGAAGAATTCGTCCATGAGTTCCCCTACGTCCTGGTCTGTATTCCACCAGAGTTTGGAGGCCAGCCAGACCTGCGGGCCAAATCCTGCCCAGTGAGGATAGGCCTCCGCATAGAAGCCCTTTACACCTGTCTGACGCTGAAACTTGATGTCGTCAGCGATGATACCCGGGAAATACCGGGGTAGCATCCACCCCAGCCCGTAGTAGTCGTATTTACAGACATGGTCACACTTTTCGGTCCACGATTGGATGAATTCACGATCCTTACTCCGGTATGCTGGATCCATGTGCTGTGAGGAGTCCTGGGTTACGTAGATAGCCACATTGGGCTCCAACCGGTCCATCCGCCGGGGGGGCTCTTCTACATTCATATAGGCTATGCATCCCACGAATTTGCCAGGATGGGATTCCTGAAGTCCTCTGGCCACATGATTGATAAACGTATACCATCGATCGGAGTAAACTGGGTGCTCGCGAAATATCAAGTCCGGGATGTCCTGAGCGCGGCAGTTTTCGCACTGGCAGAAGTGCCGGTTATCATTCATTCCCAGGGCGAAACAGTGGGCGTCGGGGTATTCGTCAAAATAGTGCCGTGCAGCCGTGATGGTGACGTCGATGACATCGGGATTGCTGGTGCACGGCTGGCCAAAATAGACGTTGCTGAGCGTATCGTTCTCAGGTATCAGTCGTCTGCCATCGATTAAAGCGTAGTATTCGGGATGTGTCTCGCCATAAAGAGCGACCGGAAAGATCGTATATAAAGCATGGTGGAAACCGGCGTACGGCAGAGCAGGGCGCCGGACGCTGCCTCGGTTGTGGACCTCCCACGTACTACCCTCCAGTCCTCCAATGCCGCTGAAAACACGATGGAGAAAGTGAGGTGTCACTGTTTCGTCTATGGGCGGGATGCGTAGCGTGGTCTGAGCCGGTATGTCCTCGAAGAGTTCTCCGGGCATAAACCACCGAACATTGAGATGATCCTCCAACAGACCATAAACACCATAGGAGGTGCCGCATTCGCTCCCACCGAAGATCAGGATGTGGTTGCCACTGGTGGTGATTCTGTATCCCTCAACGCCCGCGTCACCACTATTCAGGCCAAGATCCCGAACGTACCGGGTTTCTCCCAAGTGTATAGACACCATACCCGGAGAGGCCGGCTGACCGTCATCCGCTCCCAACAACGGGGCCATTCCGATGACTTTCTCCAGAATTGCCTGTAGATCCTCTGCCGCATCGCGGAGGATCGGGCCTGCATCGGCAGGTACAATGATGGTGCATGTCGGGGTGCCTTGGTCCGCCAACGTCAGGAAGTCAGAATGATCCACTGAATACTCCGATGTGAAACAAGGAAAGGGTCGATCTGCCAATGGTCTGTGATGACGTGAGGATGTTTCTTTTGGGCGATTATGCCCATGTATCTATATGCTCAACTACGTTCCTGCATCTCCAGGTATACCGTCTCATGTTATTCTGTGCGAATCTTGATCGGAAGGGGGCGTAATGGCATAGGCGGAGCGATTGCTTGTGCGAGGTAGGAGGGACATGTTTCTGGACCGCCACTTGCTTCTTGCAGGAGGTAGCAGCCGCCCGGCTGTGAGACACTATCAAATAGCCTTGAAGATTTCCAACTGCTCTCTATCGTCGCCGCTCGTTAACTCCGGCAACGCCTCACCGGCCTGGTCGTAGTATGATAGGTACAGATGACGCAGCTGATAAATCGCAACGGCGTTCAACACGGCCCAGTCGATCATCGTTGGGCGATTTACGAGAGCCCAGCCAATCAACTTCCAAAAATAGCGCCGCTCTTTACCGACAATGCCAAGGTAGTAAATTGCCCTCAGCAACGGCCCTATATACTTAGCGGAGCTTTGCATCGGGATATCGTTCTCCACGGCTGGGCTCTTATTATATTCCTGCAGAAATTTGATGGACCGCATATAGGCGTATTCGGGTGAATAAACGCTATGCAGGACCCGTCTAAATCCACGGTAGAGCACATCTCTGTCCATTTTGGGCATGAAATTGGTGCTGATTTCCTGAAAAGAGAACCTCTCAGTCAACCTCCCCTCTCGCTTCATGCGTTCGTGCAGTTCGGTCCCTGGTGGCGCTTTGAGCATATTTACGGTAGCGAGGACGATGCCACTAGCCTGGATGAAGTCAATCTGACGTTGGAAGATCGATGGTGTGTCCGTATCAAAGCCGATGATAAATCCCCCGACCACCGCGAAACCTGCCTGGTGTAAACGGCTGATATTCTGTAGCAAATCACGTTTGGTATTCTGTTGTTTGCGACTGGCAACCAGGCCGGCCTCTTCGGGGGTTTCAACACCGATGAAGATGTGCCTGAAACCGGCTTCAAGCAGCATTTCCATCAACTCAGGATCATCGACCAGATTGATGGTCAGCTGAGTAGAAAAACTTAAGGCCGGTTGCTTTTCTTTGCGCCACTGGATGAGGGCCGGTAGGAGCTCCGATTTAAGTTCTTTTTTATTACCAATCAAATTGTCGTCTGCAAAGAGAACCGAGAAGAACTTGTTGGAGCTGGCAAACACCTCCAACTCGGCAATTATCTGATCCGCTGTTTTGGTTCTGGGACGATAGCCAAACAGAGCGGTCACATCACAGAAATCACAGTGATAGGGACAGCCCCGGGAGTATTGCAGGATTGCATACTGATACTGGTCCATATCGACCAACTCCCAGAGGGGAATGGGAGTCTCGTGCACATTGG
>JABIQT010000405.1 GCA_018667995.1 Candidatus Latescibacterota bacterium | reverse complement strand
GGCGTGGTTATTGCCAATTCCGCCCAGGCCTACTACAGCTACATTCAGTCCCATATTTCAAGATCTCCTCGTTGCGAGTTATTAGTTAATCTCTACTTTTTGCCTGCAATTTGGCGGCCGCGTCAGGATCGCCTATATGCATGGTTTCGTAGGCTTGTTCTGAAGATTTGAAGGCACCCACCCCGTCGTGCCCGTGCCAGTCTCCCTGTGTGAGCATCGGGTTACGCTTCCCCGTTTCATCTACGCGCTTCTTGACCCATTCATTCATTCGTTTCTTGAGTGCACGAACGATGTCTGGATTCTCGGTGGCTACGTTCTTGTCTTCACCGGGGTCTGTAACCAGGTTGTAAAGTTCCACCGTCGGCTTGAAGTGGAAGTCCGGTTCCAGTGCAACAATCAGTTTCCACTCGGGTGTGCGCCAGCCGTGTTTCCGCATCCACGTGCACTCCGTGATATAGAACTCACTTTCATGGGACGGCACCTCACCTCGAGCCATGGGCATCAGCGACTGCCCGTCATATGGATTTCTCTTTTTAGCCAGACCGGCCAGTTCGAGAATCGTCGGCACCAGGTCTTTATGTTGATTAAAACCAGCTACCCGACTACCTGCGGGTACCGCCCCGGGGTAGCGAATAATCAGGGGTACATGCAGGGTAACATCGTAAATGCCATGATGATCGAACCAGCATTCGTGGTCGTAGAGCGTCTCGCCATGATCCCCGTTCAAGATAATGATCGTTTCGTCCATTATGCCTTTGGCCTCAAGGGCATTGAAGATGGACTGGATACAGGCGTCCATATAAGCTACTGCTCCGTCGTACTGTGCTATTACGTAATCCTTGTCGGTGATGCCCGGCGGCATCCAACTGGCAAAGAAATCGCTGAACGGCTTGAAGTCCTTTACTGGCTTCATGGATTTGTTCTTGGGGTCGCACTCGTCACCGTGGTAGAACATACGTTCGTAGGGTTCCGGAGGAAGATATGGGGCATGCGGATCCATATGTCGGAGGAATAGAAAAAAGGGATCGTTCTTCTTGCTTAACCTGTCCAGTTCCGGAATAGCCACCTCATTCAGATTCTGGGCTTTGGGGCTGCGGCCTTCATTCCAACTGCCCCATGACGGATAGTCGAGGTATGTATCAAATCCACGCGATGAGGGATTGCCGCTAAAGCCAACACAGGTGGTGTTGTATCCCTCTTTCTTGAGGATTTCCGGCAGGGTCTTGATGTCCTTCCTCAGGCCTCCCTGGTGCCGGAGCGCTACCACCTGTGTTCCGAAGCAATCTCTACCGGTCAGCATCGAGGCATAGGCACTGGTGGTCGGAATGTGTGCACTGTAGGTCCGCTCGAACAGCGTGCCAGATTCGGCGAATTTATCAATATGCGGTGTCGTGTTTCGATTGTATCCATAGCAACTCATGTGATCTGCCAACAGGGAATCCACAGCGAGTAGTACGATGTTGGGCAGCTTCTTCTTGCCCTTCTTTGCAGCTGGTTTCTTACGGGCCATGTGAGGCGTCCTCTCTTGATTAGTGTGTGCGTCTCTGTTCAGTACGTCGGCAATATAGTAGGTGTTGCCTGCATTCCGTGAAATCCGGTCTGGGTGCGATGTTCCTTCATAGTGGTTGGACATACCTAGCGATCTCATCCATGGTCGCAAACCAGGCTCCTCGGTCTTTCATATACTCAATCAACTCATTTATAATCACAATGCGTGATCGATGTCCGATGATCTGGGGATGCATGGTGAGAATGAATACAGTTCCTTCCTGAAGCGCCATGTCAAATTCTGCACGCCAGATCTCCAGCACATCGGCGGGTTTAATGTATGGACGATAGCCTCTCTCATAGTCAATATGGAAATACATGTAATCATCCAGTTTCCAGTCCACAGGAAGTTCAACGATGCCCGTTGGTTTTTCGTAGGAGAGTAACTCATAGGGACGGTCGTCGGCCATCAGGCTGCTGTCGTATCTGAGACCCAGCTTCTGAATGATGTCTATGGTGGCCGACGTGAAATCCCAGGACGGGGTTCTAATTCCGGTCGGAGGGTGTCCAAGCTGGTCTGCCCAGAATCGAAATGCCTGTTCTGTGAGTTGGAATTCATCCTCGCGCGCGAGTTCCGTGATAGACTCATGAATCCAGCCATGGAGACCGACTTCATGGTTCCCACAATCGGTAATCTGGCATGCTACATCGGGATGGAGGACGGCGGTCATTCCAGGCACGTAAAATGTGGCGGAAACCTGGTGTTTCGTCAGCAATCTCAGAATACGAGGCAACCCTACCCGGACACCATACTCTCCACGTGAGAACGTCGAAGGTGAGTGTTGACCATTCCAAATGGCAACGGTCTCACTGTCCACGTCGAATGTCAATGCCACGGCAACAGAGGCATCATCAGGCCACCCGCTCGGCGTGAGGTCCCTGCCGGCCCTCACGGACGATACGACCTGTTTGATCTCCTGCTCAGACTTACTCCACAATGGGGAAGTTTCGGGCACTCGGGGCATTCTTTCTCGGTACCAGGGCTTAGGTGCGACTGGTTGGTAGCTTAATATCAACGGACAGCATGAGTCCTGCAGGTATCGATCGGGCCATTTGTTTTGGTGTTCCGCAGGGCACCTGCCCGCCCTGACCGATGCACCCGCAAACGCCGGGCAGGACGTT
>JABIQT010000859.1 GCA_018667995.1 Candidatus Latescibacterota bacterium | reverse complement strand
TTCAATTTGATCTGCCCAGTAGCGCTGTTACTCAGTCCAGTAAAGTGCCTATTTGTAGGCCGTTCGGTTACATTCGCCTGTTCTCAAGGACCGGTAGCAATTGCCTGATTTTTGCCAGATGATCCATATCAAGATCAGCCAGAATAACAGATTCAGAGTCCTGTGCCTGAGCAAGCACTGTTCCCCATGGATCAATGATCATACTGCGCCCGTAGCAAACCGACCCGTCGGGTTTGGTACCAATCTGGGCAGGGGCGAGGACGAACACCTGATTTTCTATGGCTCGAGCCCTCAGGAGGGTTTCCCAGTGGTCTTTTCCCGTCTTCGCAGCAAAGGCAGCCGGAACCGTGACGATAAGGGCTCCTCCCTCGGATAGAGCCCTGTACAGTTCCGGAAACCTCAAGTCGTAACATATGGAAAATCCTATTGCCCCGTACGGACTCTCGCATACAGTAACCTCCTCGCCTCCGGCAACTACCTCGGACTCATCGAATACTACCTCGCCGGGCACATCAATTTTGAAGAGATGGATTTTCCGATAAACCGAAAGCACATTGCCATCCGGACCAATGAACAGGCTCGTGTTAAATACCTTATCCTGGTCCTCCCGTTTTTCCATGAAGCTTCCACCGATCAGGTGGATTCCATTCCTCTTGGCAGCGCCACAAAGGAGCTTTGACGTCGGACCATCCAACGGCTCGGCTACTGCCTTCCTTGCTTGCACATCACCGAGGCAAACAATGGCTTCAGGCAGGACAACAAGCTTGGCACCCCGCCTTGATGCTTCATCGACCATGGCGACCGCCTTCTCCCGGTTCTCATCGGGATTGTCCTGCGTATCGAGTTGCACAACAGCAACAGGTAATGGTCTCACGTGATACTTCTCCCAGTATTCTATTCCAGGCCTAATGCAAAGTTGAGGGCGTGCTCCATGCCCACCGGCTCCGCACTTCGGCTTTCAAGTACTCCTCTGCCATAGATCAGAATGGAACCTAAGGCAGTCTCTGATCCATGGCCTGCGATTTCTTCCAATTGACCGGCTTGTCGGAGGCGAAATTCACTCAAGTTCCAATCCTTTGCGAGTTCTGATTAGCTCGATGGCCGTGTCCACGAACCGATCGATATCAGCGAAAGTATCATAGAAATGCGTTGAAATACGAAAGGCGCGTATCCCGTTAAATGTTACGCTCTGAGTTTGAATCTTGTATTCGTCCCATAGAATCCGCATCAGCTTTCGGGAGTCGATTCCCTCGATAGTAAAGGATGTCAGATAACCAGACATCTCAGTGTCCATCGGAATGGTAAGACGGGAACCGGCGATGTCCGAAACGATCCGCTCTTTTAGATAGCGGGCCAATGCCAGACAGTAAGGACGGATTTTCTCGTTCCATCCTATGTCAAGTTGGTAATCGATTGCCGTTTCCATACCGGCGTAGTGTGTAAGATCAGCGGTCCCCAACTTGTCGTACCGATCCGCGTTTGGCGTCGGTTTGTTGTTGTGGCCGATGATCAACGGGCGAAGGACGTTTTGGAACGAGGCATCTATGTAGACCATACCGACTCCCTTGGGCGTCAGTAACCACTTGTGGCAGCTCGAAACGTAGAAATCCGGAGAAATCCCGGCAAGGTCTACGGGTACCATCCCCAGTGCATGGGCACCGTCAATGATTGCCAGGGCACCGTGCTTATGGGCGAGTCCTGTCAGGTCTCCTACTGGCGCCACCAGACCGGTCGTGCAGTATACGTGGCTGCATATCATTAAACAGGTCCGGTCCGTAAACCTGTCCGCGTAAGCATCCACAATATCCTGTGGACTATCTGGCGGCGTGGGCAACGGGAACATGCTGATCGTCAACCCGTCTCGCTCGGCGATATACTCGAAGAGGTTCTTCACGGCCGGATATTCCTGATCACTCATTAGGATTTCACGCCCACGTTCCCATTTAAGGCCCTGGGCAGGCAAATTCATTCCCATGGTGGTATTGGGCAAGAGCGCTAAACGATCTGGATCCGCGCCTACGAATCGGCCCAGTTTGCCTCTTGCAGACTCTATGATTGGGCGAAGGAGTCCGTGATCCCGGTTATTTAGCGGATCTGATTCAAATGCGCGCAGGAGATCGATCGTTTTCTCTATTGTGGGCCGGGCCGAGGGGCCTACGGAACCGCCCTGCAGATAGGTCGTGTCATCGCGGAGGTAAAACTGTTTCCGGATATTCAGCCAGAATGCGGCATCCTCATCGGATATGGGGTGCTGACGCAAGCCCATGAAATCCCCTTTGGTGTAAACTTAACTAAGCGCCACGCTATGCGGCGATGTCACGTGAACAATCAACAGTGATGTATAGAGATCTTTCATCGGGCCCTGAATCTATATGATGGACAGAGTGTGAATGGTTTTGCTGTCGTTATTGGTACCGCAGCCACCACTTTGATTCAGCTTACAGCAATATACCCCCCTAAGGCTCCAGACAAACCAAATTGTAGCCCTATTGGGGTCTCGTCCAGTTGAACGCCGGACTCAAGTTCGGGAACGGCACCTGATCAAACTGCTTGCCGCTAACTGGCATAGTTCCGAAGAAGGTGTAATCGGCAAAATCCAAGAGCGTACCCCAGTCGTCTGCAGTCTGGCCGTGGCGCCCCTCACGAAAGTAGATCCCCAGTCGTTCGGGCACACCAAGAAAATCAAAGACCGGCCTGGCTCCTTCGTATGTGATCTGAGTACCCAGAGGATTTGCCCAATGGTCGGCAAGTCCGTCAACGGACAGTACCGCCCGCGGTGCGATAGCGGCTCTGAGAAAGTGAAGATCAAAGGGCAATCGGTCGGGAGTATCGGCGAAATCTCCTAATCGCTCGTGGTACCAGTGCGGAAACTCCTTTACCATACCTACATTTGCGCCACTGGCTCCAAGACCTTGCGCCAACCCGTCCAGGGGGGCGGGCCCCCGATATCGATAGCAGCCTGCACCACCACATCCAGAGCCGTTAGGCACTGTGATAGCGATGCGATCATCGTAAATGCCGGCACAAAGTGCCGCCTTGCCACCACGGGATTGGCCCGTTACAACAATTCTCTCAATATCGATCAAGTCGACTGTTTCCAGGTAGTCGATGACGCGACTGCTGCCCCAGGCCCACATGGCAATGGTGGCCCAGTCATGGTCTGGATATAGCAGCTCGGCCGGTCCCGTGACGTCCGCCTGGTCATCATCAAGCTCGGTCCGCACGTACTTGATGATGACATAACCACGGGATGCGATTATACGGTCGATAGGGGTTTCCGCGGTCTCAAGTGCCGTGACCCGCTCCAGTCTCCCTTCATTCTTGATGATGACCGGAAACGGACCATCTCCGCGGGGAGTCAGCATGCTGACGTGGAAACGGACGCCGTTCCCGGGTCCCATGGAGAACAGCATCA
>JABIQT010000495.1 GCA_018667995.1 Candidatus Latescibacterota bacterium | reverse complement strand
GGTTTTCATTGGTCTTCCCGAGCCGAGAGAACTTGCTAAGGTAGGATACAATAAATCGCCTATCTGTGGAAAGATCATTAATCATTGGGAACACGAAAAAAGCAAAATAGGCTGACAACTCCCAGGTATACTTGAGAACGAAAGTCTCCTGGTCTCCCAAAGCATCGTAACTCAACGAATAGGTGGGAATGAGAGATTCGTAAAGAGAGCGCGCCAGGGTCTCGTACAGGTAACATTTTCCCGCCAGCGCGTTGGGTTCACTGAGGATCGCATCTATGATGAGCGTGTTATGAACGGCAATGAAGTCACTGCCCGGACTATACAACGGATCCGAAAATCGGCCCGATTCACCTGAGAGGGCCCACTTGGATTTGTGTATTGTCTGGCGGCACCCATAAGAATAACTCTTAAGGAAGCCCCGGTCCAGTATCTTCCGTTTGGGTAGGTCCCGGGCGAAGAGAGGAAACTCCTCACAGATCCATTCACACAGGCGTTCCGGGGTCGACACTTTCTCATGGTCAATCAGATTGCTGTCGTAGACCAAGCCCAAGCTGGTTATCCCCTGCAAAGGGATTACCCAGAACCAGAATCCCTCTCCCATGAAGTGGTTGGTAGCCAACCACAGCGGAAGATGGCCGAGTTTGCGGCGGTCCGTGTTGAGGCGGATCTCTTTGGGAGAAAGCTCTGTCAGTTTTTCGATGTCCACAAGACCGTCCACCCAGTAGAATGACGACCCATGCTCGATGGCATTCTTCTCCGCCAACGCCATCTGTTTCGGAAGCACCTTATTCCGGCCGCTTGTATCCACGACCCACTCGGCCGTGACTGTCTTGGCATCTCCTGCCATCGTGAACTCGATAGTGTGTGGACCGGGATCCGCCAGGTTGACCTGAAGCGCCTTTACGGGTGCCACATATTCGAACTGGTCCTCGGCGCAATTGCGGGCGAGAAGTTCGCCCTCCAACTTGTTCCTGTCCAATTGATAGCATGGGATGTTGGAAATGGTTCGGATATAAGCCTGACCGTAGTCCTCAAGATTCTTGTTATCCTTATGTGGATTCTTCCAGTAGAAGCGCAGATTATACTTCATAAAGTGCTCACGTAGCAAGTATTCTTCCAGGTCCAGGACCTTAGAATAATAATACCCGCCCACCTGCACCAGTGACTCGCCCACTTTTTGGCGTTTCGACGGCACTTCTGATTTTTCCAAAAGCAGTATGGATTTATCGGAGTTTCGCAGCAGTTGCCGCGAGAGACTTAATCCGGCGAGGCCCGCACCGATAATCACCACATCATAGTGTTCATTCATCGCGTTAACATCTCCTTCATTTTCCAGGTTGCCTTCTTGTGAAGGCGGTTCTGTGGCATCAATGTTTCTTTCGCAGGACGAGGATAATCATGAACCCACAGAGCAGTAGAATCGCTGTACTCCCGCCTTGAATCCATTCCGGATTCCCGACTAAGGGACTGATGTGGCGAGAAACCACCACGGTAGCGACCAGTAGGCACACCAGCCCACCAACAGTAGCAACTGCACCGGCTTTTAAACGTGCAGGAGGGGCTTCTCCACCACGAAACTGTTTTAGCAGGTCGCCGCTCTTGGCGCGGATTAGCAGCTCGTCCAGCTTTCTGGGAAGTTCGATCACAGTACCAGCATACTGTTCCATCACCTCACCCCACATCTGGGGATTCATCATATCCTTCATTTCGCCCAGCCCCACGGTCATTTTCAGTTCCTTCATTCCCTCTCTTAATGAATCTCCAGGCGCGAGTCGCTGCGCCGTAGCCGTTACTGAGAAGAGACCACGATAGAAATCCAATAGATGAAGCCTGGGGCGGAATCCGTGTTCGCGGGCGAGGCGCCAATGCACAAAGAGATGTTCGGCCAGGGTGTCCGCATTGCCTGACCGCTGCCAGGCGCCATCACGAAACGGTACGACCTGTCGCAGCCGGTTCCGCAATCCGTCATCTCCCTGGGCGCGGCTCTCTTCCTCCATTTCCTGAATCAGATATTCATAGGCTCTGTCAGGATTCGCTGCAGCTGCCGCGGTGAGGTAGTTCCACACGTTTTCTTTGGAGGCTGAGGGCATGGACGTAAATGTTCCCCCTGACCAGGCTATTTTATCGGACGGTAGAGCGGTGATATCACTCGTGGCAAATCCTACCGGATAGTATCGCCCGTATATGGCCTGTCGTAGCCACACATAACAGAGACGCCGCGCAAGAGTAGCGGCTTCGTGATCCGTTCTCTTGTGCACACCGAAATCTGTGTGAAAACGCGATGGTCCCACCGAATCCATTGGCCATCCGGGTAGGCGTTCCACGGTGAGGATATGAGCGGCACTGAATCGCTCAAAGACCTCGGGAACACACAATACCTCAAATCCCTTCGCATCCTCAGAGAGGGTATTGAGCATGGCCGCTTCATCGCTTCGACTTACGGTTCTGTAAACGCTTCTTGAAAAGTCTTCTACCATTGCGTCAAATGAGAATGATGACCATTCCATTTGCTCGATAGCCCCTTCAAGCGTATCCAGAAAAGGCAATTCGCATTCGATACGATCAGTCAGATCCGGATCGGTTATCTTTATGGTAACCGGTGTTCCATCAGGAAATCGGCCGTTGTGGACCTGAAACGACAGATTTGATTTGAACGGTTCAGAATCGAAATGTAGAAAGATCTGTTCGGGTGCTTTGCCCAGGTCGTTTTGCAGGATTTCATGTACTCGCCTGGTGGTCATCCGCGAATCCGCCTCTCGTAGGCTGGCCAGCGCGAGACAGTCTTGCAGTGGGACCAGGTCTACCCGTGTCGAAAGGTAGCTTCCAAATGCGGAAAAGACAGGGCCAAGTGATTCGAGTGCTTTGCAGAGCCTCTCAACCTTTGACGTAGCTGCGTGATGAGAACTTTCTTCCCGGAAGAGTCGTCGCGGTTCCGGCCCGAGATTGCATGAAGATAGGCACTGCTCAATCTCCCGGCGTCTCTGTTTGGGGTCGACCACAAATTTCTCTGAAGCGGAATCGATCATCAAGATTTCCTGCAAATTTGCCTGTTACCGGAGCGTAAATGCGGTCCGAAGAAGCATCAGTGACGTGGTAGTTAGAAGCAGACACATAGCTGTGAATATGTTGAAACCCAATGCAATGTCACTGCCGAGGGTTGGAATCAGCAGGGCGGTTGTTACTACTACCACTCCCAGCAGCAGTACACGCTGTGCATCCGTACCGTTTTCTTGAGGTCCGTCAGACTGACCTTCCGGATTTGACAGCTGGTCCAGCAGTGTTACCATCTGGTACGCACCGTCCCGGACGAGATGGCTGCTTGCCAGCGACCAGTCTACCAGTGTCTCAGCCGAAACTTGGGGCCGCACCGAGTCCTTCATGTAGCGGGCACAGGAAATCTCAAGATAGCCACCCACATCGAACTCGGGCGCAAATCTCGTAATCAATCCGTCGAGTGCGATCGCGGATCTGATATACTTGATGACGTCCCGTTCAGGCCAGATACCCGTTCTTCTGGAAAGTCTTAGCATGTCCAGCATCACCAAGGTGAAATTCTTGCGCAGGCGACTCTTGTTGCCACGGGCTTCATACCACTCATCGCCGTATCGCTGCAGCCCCTGTCGAAACCCAGCGATGTCGGAATTTTCGTCCATTGATGAAACTTTGAAAAAGGAACGGGACATGCCATCAAGATCGGCTCTGGTATAGGCCAGTGTGAGCGAGACCAGCTCTTTTCGTGAGTAGTGACTCAAGACGCCTGTTATGCCGAAGTCCACGTATCCCACCATGTTCTCCGGCATGATAATCAGGTTGGCAGGGTGAAGATCGGCATGGAACATACCATACCTGAACACATCACCCAGAAAGTTGTCGATTATGTTTCTGGCAAACTGATTGGGATCGAATCCCATGTCTTCCAACCTGGATTTTACAGCCGGATTGCCATTCTCCATGACTCGTAGGCAATCAATAAGGGTCACACCATCGAAGTACTCCAGAACCAGGAGACGCCTTGTCGAATATTGCCAATAGACTAACGGTATTCGCTCCCTCGAATTCTCCGATGCATTTTGCCGCAACTGTTCCATGTACCGGGCTTCGTGCCTGTAGTCCAGTTCCTCCCTGGTCCAAGCCACAAACTCCCCAATTGGTTCGATAAGCCAATAGAGTGCCGACAAATGCAGCCGTTTTATCATACCAAGTGCCGTCGTCATCAGCCTGATGTCACCCATGAACTCCGTATCCACCTGAGGGCGCTGGATTTTGACAACGAGTTTCCGGCCGTCGATGTAGCCAATATGTACCTGACCGATCGAGGCGGTGGCTATGGGCGACTCAGAGAAATTCTCAAATATCTGTTCTGGTGCCCGTCCCAGCTCCTCGTCAAATACCTTTCTTACCTTGTTAACATCAAAAGCCGCCACACGGTCCAATAGATCAAAGAGCGCATTGCAATAGGCGAAAGGCAGCACGTCCGGTTGCAGGGCAAGCATTTGTCCCAGTTTGATGAATGTACCTCCCAGCTCCTCCAGTACGTCTCGCAGGCGCTCGGGTCCATCCAGATTGCCAGTCGGAATGAGATTTCGAAGCCTTGGCCAATTGGGCAGACGAGTGGCGGCGACGTATCCCAGTCCGTGTCGGACCAGGGCCCGGCCAATACTGAAGAGCCGGTGAATATTTGCACGCATCATGTTGCGGTTAGTCCTTGAAGACGGAACCGAAGAATATGGATTTTCTTCGGGCCAGCATTTCGTCTATAGCAGCTTGCATCTTTGCTCTCACATCGTCACTTATGGCCCGGACAATCTCAGGGTCCTGAGCAGCCTCAGGTGGGTATTCTTTCTCCACATGTATGGGTTCGAGAAACTTGACATGCCATTTACTAGGCAGAGGCACAGGAAGAAACGGAAATGGAGGCGCGATTGGGAAGACCGGCCACATTGAGAATCTCTTCCACCAGTTCCACTTGATTTTACCCAAAACGGGAAAGATCTCCGCATTGCCGATCGTTACAAACGGAACAATAGGGGCTTGGTTTCTGAGTGCCATGCGGACAAATTCGTTTCGCCCAAAGCGTCCCAATTTATAGACCCCTTTGTAGTATCTGAACGCTCCTTGAATCCCTTCGGGATAGAACCCCACCAGCTCATCTCGGCCCAACACATAGTCTGCGTTCTGCTGGCAAGCGATGACACCACCTATTTTCGTCATGAAATTGAACTGAAACGGAAATTTGATCAACGTCGGATGGATCAGGAAGCGCGGATACCGCCCGGTGTGCTTGACGATCATGTCCATGGACATGACGCCGTCCAATGGCATAAATCCGCGATGTACCCCAGCCAAGAGGGCTCTTCCTTCGGATGGAATGTGCTCTGCGCCTACGCATTCTATACGCCAATAGACGTCATTCAGAAATCGGAATAACGTACGGCCATACGCGTCCAGATATCCCTTATCCAAGCCCAGATCATCGTACTGGGCGATAGGAGCCGAGGCAGATCTCTCGTTCGCATATCCATCCAGGAAACTTCTCAACGCATTCGGGCTTGTATGAACGGGCCGGAATCCCAAGTCTTCTTTGATCTTACTATTGGAAACAGTCCACGAGTACCGGATGTACTCAATCTGATCGATAGGACTCGCTCGGGAGGGCCCTAACAACGAGCGACCCAATCGCTGAGGCCAACGAGGCGTAGGAAACCGCATTACTCCTGCCATCTTGAGTGCTGGCCGAAGTGGAATGACACCGTCCGGAGCCACGTTGTATACGCCTCCGGGACTACGCGCTATCGCACAGACGATCGCATGCGCAAAATCATCCGGGTGCAGCAGCTGTATCGAAGGGTCGTGTCCCGCAAGAGTACAGGCTATGCGCGCTTGAAACAACCTGCCAAAATAGGTTCGGTCACCGGGAAACAAGCAGATCGCAGACCGAAGAAGTGTTACGGAGACAGAATCAATAGCCGAGCATCGCGCCGTCACAAGCTGCTCAAGGTCGCCCCAAGCGGCTGCGATTCTATTGGAGGCGCCGTGTTTGATCGGCTGATCTTCAGGAATCAATCCGGGGTTATGTGGTCGCGCACCATAGACTGCGGCGTCCGATATCACCACCAGGTGAGAAAGTCCATGCAGCCCGACAATTTGATCTATCGTCTCGGATACACGATTGAGATCGGGCATCCGGGACGCCACTGGCTGCATCTCTGGCAGGTAGACAACCGTCAGCGAATCTGATTCGACGCTATACGTCTGGAGATCCGCCGTACCACATCGACGGCACTGAGATATCTCCGGGGCGGCCTCGATGCAGGCAATAAGGTGGTCCGCGATCTCGCCAGTGCCTATGCATTCGTCGCTATTGGCGACAAGAAGTACACTGGTCATTAAGAGGCTCCCAGAGTGTGCACGGACTTAGGTCCGCTCTCTGATTGCTTCGATATCCTTCTCCAGGGCAGCCTTGGTGACCCGTCCACGATAGACCTTGGCGACATTATATTCTGGGTCCAGAAGGATGGTGTGTGGTATTCCAAAGCCGTTGAAGCGCTGAAAGATCTCTTCTGTGCCGATCAGTATACTGTAATTGATCTCGTGGCGGTCTACAAAAGGTTGAACAACGCGAGCGCCATCTTTGTCGAGTGCGACACCTACAACCCTGGCAGTTTTCTCGGCCGCCAATTCTTTCAGCTCGGGAATCTCCTTTAGGCACGGTTGACACCATGTTGCCCAGAAATTCAGAATGACGATTTCGCCCTCCAGGGACTTGCTTGATACCTCGTCCCCATTGAGGGATGCCAGCGTAAATTCAGGCGCCCGACCACCTGTCTGCATGACCGGTTCATCATCTCCACCACATCCGACCGTTAGAAGGGCCAGACTCAGGAGACAAGGGACAAAACGTTTCAGCATGAATGTTACCTCCATGATGCCCTATCGGGCACTCATCATTGTTTGAGACCCGGCGGACGGCAAGGACATCTGTTCCATCTCCCCGCCTTCTGTGATACGGACTAATTGGCTACCTGGAATCGCTTCGAACTTGTCCTCGATTCCGCTTGGCCACCGTACCGACAGCTGGTCCACCTGTGACGCATCGTCCAGTCCGAAGTACAGACGTAAACTTTGCTGCGAGGCGTAGGCGGCCCCTGATACAACGTGGGCAAGCTGTGTTTCCTCACCAGTCTTAATCGTGACAACGGCACCAATCCCGTCGCGGTTGCTCTCAGTGCCTTTCAACTCCACGGCAAGCCAACTTCTTCGATCTCCCACATCGTTGCGTAATAGAATAGGCGTAATGCGTGCCGCGCGCGTCAAATCTCCCGGATTGGTACTGATTGCCATATCTAGATCGCCGTCGTTATCGAAGTCGGCCGTGGCGATACCACGGGAATCCTTGATATCATCCGCTCCGACGGCCATGGCCACGTCAGAGAATTGCATAGAACCATCGGGTTTCAATCCCTCGTTGCGAAGCAATACGTTGTGCTCGTAGCCATTCCAAGAATTCTCACCGCGAAACTCATCTGTGTAGAACAGGCCCGTCTTATACTGTTTAATGTGCGCTACCGCGCTCACTATATATGGTAGTCAGAGGTCATTGTATGTGGTTGCCGACACCCATCCGTTGGCAGCAAAGATATCCTTCTTACCGTCGTTATCGTAGTCGAACATGGTGGAACCCCAATACCAACCATACGGATTGGTATGTGTTTCCTCCGCCACATCCGTGAAGTTTCCTTTGCCATCGTTTATCATCAATGAATTGCCTTTGACCATGCGGTCACCGTAGGAGTTCCAGTCCGCACCAACGAGAGCTACGATTTCGCGATAGACATCCAGGTCCTCCAGGATGGTACCTTGTTCAATGCTGTTCACGAGGTATTGATAGAGCGTGGCGGCCTGGCCATACCATCGCTGTGACGAATGGACGTTAGAAACATATATGTCCAGATCGCCATCGTTATCTATATCGCCGAACGTGGCGCTCATCCCGAAACCGAAGTCGTGGGTTCCCGTCGCTGTGGAAACGTCCGTAAACGTACCGTCACCTTCATTATGATACATGGCGTTGCGACCGAAATCATTGGAGACGTAAAGGTCCTGGAAACCATCGCTGTCATAGTCGCCCCAAGCCACGCCAAGTGTAAGGCCCCCGTCCCGGACACCGGCGGTCTCCGTGACGTCCGTAAAGCGCAGTCCACCGTCATTACGTAACAACGAATTACCTTCGCTGTTTCGTGTGAAGAAGAGTGTGGTAGGGAGGTTGATCCGTGGATCGAGATAGCGACCAAGATAAAGGTCTGTCAGTCCATCATTGTCATAGTCTCCTGCTGCGGCGACTGTAACGAGGATGCCACCTATACCGGATCCCTCTGTCACATCCGTAAACGTTCCGTCTCCATCATTCTGATACAGGCGGTTGTTGTCGGTTCCACATCCGAGGAATAGATCCTTGTCGCCATCGTTGTCGAAGTCGACGAAGATGGACACGTTGATTCCGTGCATCTCAGTGGGCAGACCAACTTTTTCGGTCACATCCGTGAAGGTACCGTCTCCGTCGTTACGGAAGAGCTTGGGCTCTTTGCCGTCCCCGAAGAACAGGTCATACCAGCCGTCATTATCATAATCTGCCGCGGCTACGCCGGCTGATCCATATTTGATGATACCGAACATCTTTGGTTCCCACTCGGGTGTGAACCAATCCGGATTATGCTGGGTAGCGAAGTCTACTCCGGCTTCCTCGGTGATGTCCACGAAGCCAGTTCGGTCTCCAGTAACGGTTTTGCCGTAGATCAGTTCCTGGCTACTTATCTTCCAAGTATCTCCCGTACGCTGAAGTCCCATGCGGAACAGGACCTGACTCTCAAATACCTCCTGCTCGGAATTGACGCCACGGAGCCACAGGAAGGACCTGACAATCGCGCCATCTGTACCAAGAAATTGCTCTACGGCGTCAAGTTTGAATTTACTATATTCTATCGTATCTATCCGAGCGAGAAGCCCAGAGATCTGTACACGGACGTCGTCTTTGACAAAGGTTTCAGAGGGTTGCGTGCCCCATTCGAACACCCGGACCCCGTCCCTGTCCGATTGCATGCGTTCGGTCCATCTGCCGTCGTTCTCACCGGAATAGTCCGTGGAATAATGCGAGAGCACGCCGTCGATATCGCTTTTCTCGAGTCCGGTTTTGTAGGCAGTGAACATATCAATCGCTGCTTTGCCCGTATCCGCCAATCTATTGGCATCGGACTGAATTCCATTGAGATATCCCGTGCCCAATATGGCTGCAACGATCAACAGTGCGATCGGAGAGCTGTAGAGCAGGATACGTTTCTGTTTTCGCGACATACGTTTCTCCTGTTCAAGACGTCACTGGTTACCTATCGCTGAGCGACAAGCTTGTCTGCGCCTTCTTCAATGGTGATCATTTGGTTAACCGTTCCAATTAGTGCGTCCTTGTCGAAATGTTGTTTCTTACCTCCGGGCCAAGTTATATCTATGGCCTCTACGAACTCCGCTGATCCCAGACCGAAATGCGCGGCCAGCATGGCCTGTGAAGCATAGCCTGCCCCGGCTTTGATCTGCCTCGTCATGGTTTTGCCGCCGGCCGTCAATCTTATGTGTGCGCCGATAGCGTCACGATTGCTCTCCGTACCGACCAGCTTAATGCCCGACCAGTTTCCGGTGGTGGTGAGGTTGTTGAAATACATGGTCGGGCGTTCAATATGATTGCTGATAGCCAGATCGAGCCGTCCGTCTTCGTTGAAATCTGCCACTGCGACTCCGCGGCTGTCGTGAAGCTCATCCGCCCCGATCGGACGAGCGATATCTACGAAATTGCCATCGCCAACGTTGGCAAAGAGACAGTTGTACTCATATCCGTTCCAAGAATTCTGAGCAATAAAATCTTTACTGAAGAAAAAACCCTTCTTGTATGAGCTGACCGATGCTACCGCACCGGATATGAAAGGTAGTCAGAGATCACTAGTGGGATCCTGACTGATCCATCCATTGGCTGCATAGATGTCCAGATCGGTATCATTATCTATGTCGAGAAATGAAACCGCCCATCCCCAGCCAGCCTGATTCGTATTGCTGTCTTTCAATTCGGTAAAGGTCCCGTCGCCGTTATTCTGAAACAGAGAATTACCTTCGCCGCTCATTTTTCCAAGCTCCGTCCAACTGTCCCCGAACAGGCTGTAGAGGGCAGAATATTCCCCCAGGTCTTCCCAGGCCCATTTCGTCTTAATCACGTTTCTGAGATACTGATTAATGGTCACATTCTCGCCGAACCACCGCTGGTTGGATTTGATATTTGATGTGTAGATGTCAAGAAGACCATCGTCATTAAAATCACCGAATGTGATGCCCATGCCGCCACTGAGATCAAGCACCCCGGCTTCCTTGGCTACATCCGTAAAAGTCCCGTCGCCGTTGTTCCGGTACAGATTCTTCCTGCCAAAATCGTTGGATGTCGCCAAATCGGGATAGTTATCACCGTCGTAGTCTCCTGTCGCCACGGCCAGTGTCCATCCTGTGTCACCCGCTCCGCTTTCTTCGCTGACATCGGTGAAACCCTGGCCGCCGTCATTATGAAAAAGTCGATTGGCGCCACCGTTTCGTGCGAAAAAGAACAGACGCGGAATGGTTTCGAAGGCATTCCCGTACACACCGACGTAAATATCCAGGAAACCGTCCAGATCATAATCCATGACGGTTGCGGACATAGCTGGTGCCGTAAAATCCAATCCCATTTCCGAGGAGCGATCTGTAAAGGTTCCATCTTGATTGCCCTGATAATACATGGCCGGGGCAAGATATCTGACCACAAACAGGTCCTTATATCCATCATTATTGAAGTCGGCAAACAACCCGTTATTCGCCTGGTCGATACCATCGAGTCCGGCCTCGGACGTAACATCGGTGAAGCCGGCTCGGCCGTCGTCTGTCGGTCCGTCGTTTCGGTAGAGTCGGCTGCTTAGGCCATCTGCGAAAAAGAGATCCACGTGCCCGTCGCTATTATAGTCCGCTGCACTCGTGCCTCCGAACGCATACTGAACCATCTGGAATTTGAGTCCGGCTCCTAAGGCCTCAGGGTCAAGCTTGGGATCGCGGGCATGTACGTAATCAATGCCCAGATCGGTGGGATCTACATCGGCATATCCTTCGCGTGTGCCACTTACTCTGACCCCTTCGATGAGCTCGTCAGATACGATCTTCCAGTCGAAGGCACCGCCCTGCACGCCCTCATTGACCAGACGCCATCGCAGGAAACGACGATCTTGCAGAACCTGACCCTCCGCGTCGACTCCGTCGAGAATATACTTTACTCTTAGTGTGACGCTCTTTTCCGGGTCCAGCTCTTCGATCATGTCAATCTTGCATTTTACCCGGCTGACATCTGACAAGCTCATCAGATAATCGGTAAGTTCCTTATGAATGTCAGTCGCACCGAAATCACGGTCTCCGGTGGCATGGACCATCGCTACGGCTATGTCGCTTACGGGCGCATCACTTTCCAAGGTCCAATCGCCCCTTGCCGGCGAAGAGTACTTGGAGGAATAGTAGCTCGTCACGTTCGACAGATCCCCGCCTTCGTGTGAAGACTTCAGGGCCGCAGCATAATCACTGAGATACTGATTGACCATCTTTCCTGTCTCGTAGAACTGAGAGTGTCTGGCTTCGTCTTGCTCCATTGATCTGACGAACAGAGCAGCTCCGATGACGATTACAAGCACACCGGCCGCGGCGACGAGGCCCCATCGTTTCAACGTCATACGTCCTTCTCCTTGTGTACCCGGTCAGCGAGCTCCGGTACGTTTCTCCGACTGTTATGTCTGCTGCCGCTGAGGGCTATCCGGCGCAGTTCTATGTTTACCACTGGTTATTGCGTCAGCCACCTGCATGGCTGAAACGATCACGGGTGTGATACCACCACCCGGTTGGACCCAATGACCTGTATAGAACAGGTTTTTAAGAGGGCCGTATATATCGGGGCGTTTGTCGCCGAGTTGATCTGGTGATGCCTCCCAGCCCAGCATAGCGCCCTGAGTATTCCTGGTAAACCGGAAGGCGGTTTGTGCCGACGCACTCAGCCTAACAGTAATCTGGTCTGTGATTCCCGGAATAACGCCCTCCAGATTTTCCATGATGTAGTCGTCCACCGAGCTCTTGTGGTCTGACCAGGTAGAAACTGTTCGATAGCTCATATCCAGGATCTTCTGAATAACGATCGCGTGGCAACCTTGGGGGGCCATACTTGGCTCGAGCAAAGTGGGTGCGAAAATCTTGAACTTGAGACCATCGCGTCCCATCAAACTCGTATCCCAGGAATTCCAATAATACCCTTGAGCCTCTTCCAGTACCGAGTTGTCTACTCCTTCCAGACCTATGTGCATCAGGTAACATGGAAAAGTGGGTCTCAACTTACGCAGGCTGTCCAAGTATGCTTCGCCAAGAATCTCTTTGCCGAGAAGCGTCTCACTCGTTTGAATCAAATCCGCATTCGATACAATTATCTCGGCAAGAACCGTTCTGGTGTATCGATTTCGAAAGGAACCTGTCTCAACCTCTATCCCGGTAACTGCTCCATCTTCGGTGATGATGCGGTTAACCATGGTGTTCATCAGAATATGCCCGCCTTGCTCCTCAAACCGCATTGCGAGATCGTCTGAGAAAACCTGCGATCCACCGACTGGATAG
>JABIQT010000855.1 GCA_018667995.1 Candidatus Latescibacterota bacterium | reverse complement strand
TCGGTCGGTCATTAATCCTGTCAGGTAGGCTGCGGCGACAAAACCCAGCAGGTATCCGAAAGTCGGTGTCATTACCACGCCCATACCGGCTCTACCACCAGCGAATACGGGTAGGCCAACGAATCCCATAGCAAGGTATATAATCTGGCTGAGGGCACCTAAACGAGCGCCTAGAACCGGACCGGCCACCAGCACCACACAACTCTGCATGGTTATGGGAACAGGGCCCAGCGGAATCGATAAAAATGCGCTTACGGAGGTGATTGCGGCAACCAGTGCGGTTTTCGTCATGTCGCGCGATGAAATCGTCACGTGGTACTCCGTTTGTCCGCGCCGACTGTCTCGGGATCCATAAGAATACCACTGACCAAGGTCGCTGCTCCGCGCATTATGTGAGATGCACAGGGGATAAGGCCCATATTGGCAGACAGTAAAGATTGAAACACATTGGGATGCCTGGCAAGCGTCCTGATCGTACGCTCTGCCAGACGTGGATGGCGGCTCAGAAATAGCGCTATGTTTGTCAATATCTGATAGGGTCTCACCAAGCGACGATACGCTAAATGGTAGGATTCAAGCTCTTGGGCTGAGAGATACCTGGTCCGTCGCGACTGCAATACAGGCCCCACAATATGATCTATCAGGAGCGCCTGCGATGTGGCAAGACTGATTCCCTCGCCCGTTATAGCATCCAGATAGCCAGCTGCGTCTCCGAGCAGAACAACACCGCGGGCGACAGGAGCTATAGATCGTCGGTGCAGCGGACCCACTGTGAGCATGTCGTCGATGCATGAGCGGGGTTGAACTCGGTGCCTCAGGCTGGGAAATCGCTCCCAAAAACTCTCGATCATCGGCCTTCCTCCCCTAAAGCCGGGGTTTCTACTCTGATCCCAAAGAAAGGCTACCTCCACCAGATTCGCATTGCACGGTGTCACATAGGCCTCAATACCGTCGCTCCAGAATATCTCCACATGGTCATTCCACGGCTCCATCTTGTAGTGCTGGCGGGTGCCCCAGCGACGGAACGGACCTGCCTGACCGTCCAGGCCGCACCACCGGCGGATCTTTGAATTCAAGCCATCTGCGCCGATGAGGAGCGTGGCCGCGACCTGCTCTTCATTCGAGGTGGTTACGACGACTCGGTCGGATACGTAGCCGAAGCCCGTTATCGAAGTACCTGGGCGAAGTGAAAGGCCCTCGGTATCCCGGGCACAATCTCGGAGAGCGGTCGAGAGAGCGGTGCGTTTGATGCCCCATCCATGGCCTTCAGCAAAGTCAGCGGCCGCACGATCGCCGGAGTCGGCATGATAGGTTATTCCCCTGAACGGCGTAATATCATCATGACTTAAATAGGCATCTATACCGATACGTTGCAGGTTGGAAACGCCCGTAGGCATAATTCCCTGTCCACAGACCTTGTCCACGGGGTACGTACGCGCTTCGTAAACAACCGTCCGCAGACCACGCCGTGCCAGCAGAATCCCGGCGCATAGTCCTGCTGGACCGCCACCGCATATGACGACATCGACCGATTCGCAATCCAGCGTTGTATTGGGAAGAGAAACCATAGATGGTGCTGCTGATTATTCTGGAAGAGTTTGTTCGCCGCGGCGTGACGGTTCTGGAGAGACTAGAATAGTTGACGTTTATCCACTTCGGTGACCATAGGTTCGCCCTTCAGGAAACGCTTCATATTGGCGACAAAGACATCAATTCGCCGATCCTGTACGTAGGGCCCCTGGCCAGCCATGTGCGGGGTCAGAATGGTATTTCCCATAGCCCACAAGGGATGATCGGACGGCAAAGGTTCGGTTTCGTAGACATCGAGTGCCGCTCCTGCGATCTTGCCGACCTCCAATGCTCTGGTTAGTGCGTCCAGGTCTACGATGACCCCTCGGCCGATATTGATCAGGTAGGCGGTCGTTTTCATCTTGTCAAATTGCGTGGTAGAAATGAGCCTCTCCGTTCCGGACGCGTGAGGAGCACATATTACCACGAAATCAGATTCGGCCAACATGTCGTCGAGTTCCTCAGGGGGCCGGATACCGTCCACGCAGTCGGGGCAATTGGTAATTTGTGGATCTGTTGCGACCACCCGCATTCCAAAGGCTGGTGCACGAGCTGCGACTTCGCGTCCGATTCCGCCGAGACCAATAATTCCCATGGTACTATCGGCGAGCGTGATGGTTTCGCCGGATGGATCCCAGGTTCTTTCGGCCTGACGTCGCATGAAAGTGTGCAGTCCTCGGGCGAAGGAGAGGATATATGCCCAGACCTGATTGGCAATATGGTCGCTGAACACGCCCCGTACGTTTGTAAGCACTACATCGCTCTCCACCAGATCTGGAAAGATATAGTTCTCCATGCCGATACAATTCGCCTGGACCCACTTGAGATTCTGAGCTGTCATGAGTAAATCTGGTGTGATAGAACCATACATCACGTCTGCATCTACCACATACGCGAGCGCTTCACCCTCACTTCGTGGCCGGATGATGTCAATCTGGGGAAATGCGGCTTGTATGCGGGCCGTGTCTGAGTCAGATATTTGAGGAAATATGAGCAGTTTCATAGTACCGTCTGGATAGAGATAATGCATGGTAAGTGACGTACACATTTCCGTTTTCTGAAATATGACAGGAGCATGGATCTTGCGTCTTGATTATTATCTGAGGCCCATATAGATTGCCTCCGATTCAGAATATAACGTCCATCCAGTTTAAACACCAAGGAGTCTGTTCATGAAAGTAGGGATCCGGACTACCGGAACGGTACAGCAATTGCCATTTGACCAGGTATGTGCCTGGCTGCAGGCCAATGACTTTGACACAATCGATGTAGGAAGTGTGACGCCTGACATGGTAAAATCGGCCGAAGCTCATGGTGTAGAAATCGGCCAGGTAGATCTGAATGCAGGTGCTGATCTACTGAACGATGATCCTGCTCTGCAGAAGGCCGCGGTTTCTGCCGCCACTGAGTCGATTCAAGTAGCGGCCGACAACGGGGTCAACAACATGTTTTACGTCGCACCTGCCCCTAGTGATCCGTCACAGGGGCGGGCCGCATCGCTCGAGCAGTGGAAG
>JABIQT010001014.1 GCA_018667995.1 Candidatus Latescibacterota bacterium | reverse complement strand
GGCACATCTCGGGTTACGAGGGAGCCTGCCGCAACCGTAGCATTCGCGCCGATAGAGATTCTGTCCAATACCGTGGCTCCCATCGCGATATAGGCTCTATCACCGATACTGACCTTTCCAGCGATATTTGCACCCGGAGAGATCGTCACGCAATCACCTACTTCGGTATGGTGACCTATCAGACAACCTCGGTTCAGGATGACATGCCTACCAATCCTGGTTTGGGCAGCGATGATCACTCCTGCGCTGATCAGCGTACCTTCACCGATGGTAGCGGAAGGGGAGACGCGAGCGCTCGGATGAGCAAGAGTAGCGAAACCCATTCCCAGATTTTTTACATCATCAATGAACCCATCTCGTCTGGTAGTGCCGATTGCACATATAGCCATATGTCGGTCATCGAGTTCTGCCACCTGGTCAATCCACAGAATTGGTAATCCCAGGAGGGTCGTGTCACATATACCGAGGTCGAGGTTCTCGATGAAGGCGACGACTCTATAGTCGGGGATCTCGGAGATCAGATCGGCGAATTCTTCAGCCAGGAGACCGGTTCCGAGGATTATTAATGGCGTAGTTGGAGATTCATTGCACACGGTAGAGTATCTCATTGCTGTTGCTGACGACGTTCAGATTTCACTCGGATGATCGGTGGCGTATACATCCAGAATCAGTGAATGCCCACCGCCGCTTAATCCTATGATATCCGGAAGCGATTTCCTGAGGAGATGTACTGTTGAAGGGGCACATGGGGCCGCTGATATCTCTATAGGGCTAACCGCTTCTATGATCGTTGAAGTAAAACACATTTTCGCCGCGGGCGGTAACAGGACTTACCTTCCTGCACTTCATGACAATACAAGAACGTTGCCGTGCTCTTCATCAGCTGCATTAGATAGCATCTCATTTTGAAATATGTCAAGGCGGAAACAGAAGCCGTGAAAGCATGGAAATGGTCTCACCACTGGGGCGGCAAAGGTTTCTCTCCTGTCAATGTTCGATACTGATTGATGTCCCACCGGCGGGCCAATCTCCGCATAATCAGATATGACAGGAATAGGAGGCCGTATGTGAGCAGCCCCAATACCAGCAATACGGTGAATCCGTGGGGCGTAATAGGCCAGTTGAGAAAACCTAATCCTTCTGAAAATAAGAACGTGACCCAGTCAGGAATCATCCCATTGATCCAACCCAGTACTGGCATCCCGATCCGTTCCGTTAAGATATCGATATGTTTATTTGCCCAGAGAAAATAGAAGGCACCAAGCGGAGCCAGCCATGTTAAGATTACCACCAATAGGGCTTTTAGACCGTGTTTCATTATTGATCTCGCCAGAAACACCTTTTGCTGTCCAGCCTTCAGTACGGTTTTGATGCGTGCACGTTTCTCAGCCACGGCACCGTTCTGCGGCCCGGTTTCACTGAACAGGCGCGGACACCCCATGGGCGTCGCGGCACACGACTGCGTTTTCAGGTTCGGGCAATACGTCGCAATCTGTGCGTCTATCAGCGTGTAGCCATGGTACATCAACGCTTCGCGCTCGATGAAACTAAACTGATCCAGGTCAGTCCGTATCCTCGCTATGCCAGGTATAAACTCGGATGGCACTCTGGGAACATCCGGTCGATCCTTGAGATTCATGAATAGATGGATGAATGCGAACTCCCTGTTGCCAGAGAGTTCACGCCACCGAATCAGCAAATCAAGCAGCTTATTTCGGACCTGAAACTGGAGAATGGACATCGTTCTTCCCACCACGGAAGCGGTACTTGATGATTGTCGATCCACCTGCTCCATCTGTCCTGACGCATCACTGACGAGGAGGATATCGCAGTCATTCTCGATGAGCGCCTCAATCCCCTGGTTGTCACTGACCCCACCATCCACCAGCAGCTCACCCGATACGGGAACCGGCGGAAACAGTCCAGGGACGCAAGCTGAAGCGCCAACAATCTGTGAAAGCAACAGCGCATTCCCGTTAACCGTCATCTGATCGTTTAGGCCAGATTCAGGTTGACGGGAGAAACTGCGTCTCTCTCCTGTCATCAATGATGTGGTATTGAGAATGAGCTTAGGACCGGCCTTATTGTACAAGGACTCATTGTCAGTGGATTTTGTGACACTCGGCAGCTGGTCCAGGGTGTTGTTGCGATAGAGCCAGTAATCGTATTCGGCCCTCATGAGATCTGAACGGGAATATCCAGGGCGCAGACTCTTCAAGAATCCTATAGGGTGGTAAAACGGGGAAAAGACCAGCGCGCGGGACCGTAGGTTGTGGTCAAGAGCCGTAAAAAAGTCTGTCGCAATCGAATCAAATACAGACAGCCTGACCTGATCGATCAGGTCAGGATTCTTTGTGAGTTCGTCACGCTTGCTACGTAGACGAATCTCCATTTCAGTCACATAATAGGCGGCGATTATAGATCCGCCAGAAACAGCAGAAATGACCGCAATGTCTTTCATCAGGCCAAGCTCTTCCAGTCGCCGGATAACGCCCAGATGGAAAATGGATGCCCGAAATCCACCTCCGGATAGTGCCAGTCCCATCTTTGGGGAACCCAAAGGATCGTCACCAGTTGTCTCAGGATCTGTTGCCATATTCGTGTCTCCGGTCGATTCACGGAAAAGTGGGATGATTTGGTTTTGTAGGAGGAGTAGGGATGGTATTAAACATGCATCGCTCTGTCAAGCAATCCGAGACCAAATAGTGTAGCCGAATTCGAGTTGTGGCGGCATCTTGACACACCTGCTGCGGCTGGTATATTCTGATATATCTCTGCAGGACATCGGATTGACAGCGCTTTACGAACCGGCAGAAGCCGGCTTCTTCTACCCGCCGAAGATCTAAGTAAGTACAAGAAAGAGGCAACGAGTTGAAAGAACAGATTGATTCTGACACTAGTATGGACAGGCGTGTCTTTCTCCGATGCTCGTGCCGTGCCGCGTCCTGCCTCATCGCGGCAGCGCTCGCCGGGACTAGCCTGAGCGGATGCGGACTCAAAACCAATATGGAGGTGATGCAGGCGCCGATCACCAACGGCGCCTACAGACTTTCCTTGGCAGCGGGCGCTCCCTTGTCGAAACCTGGCATGGCCGTTTTTCTGGAGCATCCCTCCATACCTATCATCGCTGTTCAGGCTTCTCCCGGTGTGTTCCGGGCTCTGTCCGGGCTTTGTACTCATGAGGCCTGCAATATCGTGAGCTATGATCCTGCACGTGGTCGCTTCCTGTGTCCCTGTCATAACGCCCAGTTCGATACCAACGGTGAACCCAAGTGGGGCCCGCCACGCCGGCCGCTCAAATCCTATGTCACCAGAGTAGAGGGTGACGAGTTGGTAATCACCGTGCAGTAAGGACGGCGTTTGGAGCGAAATGTAGATGAGGTAGAAAGACCGAAGAGCGTCTATGCGCCTCCTTGAATACGCTTCAGGAACCGTCGTACGTGCCGCAGGGGCCCGAATAGAAGATTCTCCTGGCACTGGTACATCAATCGGCCGGACCAGCCGAAGTGTTTGTGCAGGTAAAGTTTAATACTGTCGTAGTACAGCTGATTGCGATCTGTCCTGAGCTGACTGCTGCCCTCGGAAATGTGGACGATGGCTGACTCCGGCGTGTAGTAGATCTCCCACCCGGCTTGTCGGAATCGGCGACACCAATCTGTCTCCTCCATGTAGAGAAAGTACCGCTCATCGAACATTCCCACCTCATCGATGGCCTCACGCCGCACGCCCATGAAAGCTCCAGTAACCTGACTCACCCGCTGCGCTAATTCAGGATCTGAACCGCCCCAAACCCAAGCTGCTATTCGATCATTACCTGGGAAGAGTCTGTGAAGGCCGCCCACCGTAGCCAGGTCGTTTCGGAACAGGAATCCGGGAGTGAGGTCGTTGTAATCGTATGAGATACGAACTTCATCGAGACGGTCCGACTCGTAGACCTTGCCAGTAGCCACAGCGGCACGTGGATGATCCTCCAGAAATGCTACCATGTTGTTGAGAGTACGGTCCATCAACAGGGTATCCGGATTCAGAATCAGGAAGTAGCGTCCGCGGCCAATTTCGATAGCCTGATTATTCGCCCTGCCGAAACCACGGTTATCCGCGTTCACCAGTATCTGGACCTGCGGAAATCGACGTGACACCATGTCAGGACTGGAGTCGCCGGAGGCATTGTCTACGACGATAACTTCGAAGGTCACTGCCTGCTCGGTTGCGTAGATGGATTGGAGGCACTGCTCCAGCAGATCCGCACGATTCCAACTGACGATACAGATGGTGATGTCCGGAGGGAGATCCGTGCGTTGAGTTTCCTCAGAGCCCTTCGGTGCATGGGCTGCGTATTGTTCCTCGTCCGGGTCAGGAGACATACGACTTATTCTCCTTCACCAGGCCGCAGTACATGGCGAGCAGTCGGGGCGCCACCAGCAGCAACCAAACGCGGCGAACCAGCAGCCCTGCCATAGTCTTCAGCCAGAGGCCAGGCATACCAGCACACATGCGCCCGAACCGGATCATCTCGCCAGGCAAGTAGCGGAGCCCGATCGATAAGAATACTACGTACAACGGATTGTGTTTCTTAACCTTCCGGTATTTCTCAGGATGGCGTTTGTGTAGCAGTATTTCTACACCGTACGTCTCGGGAACCCGTACGAACTTCATGAATGTCAGCGGAATGGGCGGATGTATAATGACCATGCGTTCGTTGTATACAACGGTGCCCAGTTTCATGATCCGCCAGGCTACGTCCACATCCTCATTACCGTAAAAGAAACTGCGGTCAAACCCGCCTACTTCACGCAGTGGTTCTCGGCGGTAGGCGGCGTTGCAGCTGGCATAGCATTCACCCGAGCCCACAACCTGATGGGTGAAGGGCGTTACCTGATCATCGATCGTGACAGTCCGTCCCTCCATGCCGATCACTTCAGGCTGCGTATCAAAGAGATCTACTATCTCTCCTATCCAGTCCGGATCAGCTATGCAATCGTCATCCGTATAGGCGATAATATTGCCTTTCGCCGCCTCAAGTCCGCAGTTTCTTGCAGCAGCCGGTCCCTGGTTTTCCTGGACGATGTAACGAAATGTTTTGTGCTCCGCACAGTAGGCGTCCAGAAAAGCATGCGTGCCGTCTGTTGACCCGTCGCTCACCACAATCACTTCGTAGCGCTCCGCCGATACGCTCTGCTGGACCAGAGAATCGAGCAGTTTTTTCAGCAGATGAGGACGGTTATAGGTGGGTGTAATGACACTAACCCGGAGCATAAATGGCTATTCCTGAGGGGTTGTACAAGGTTCATGGCTGACAAAATAGTATGCGCCGTGGCTAAGGTAAACTTCAAATGAGATATCTATGAGTGTTGCCCCAGGTTTCTCCCGCACAATTCTCCATAGAGCTCTTCCAGCCTGGAGGCTACCCGCCGAGTCGTATAGTGTTCCTCGACTCTGGCTTTACCTTGTTCGCCTAGTTGCCGCGCGTAGTCGGGATCATCCAGAAGTCCTATGAGGGACTGTGCAATGGCCTCCGGATTTTGGGCCACATTCAACCCGGCTCCCTTGTCTTCAATCAGTTCACGGAGTGCCGGAATGTCTCCACCAATGACCGGTTTGCCGAACTGCCAGGCCTCGAGTATGGCAGTTGGCATGATCTCGCTAACAGAGGGCAGGCAGAATATGTCGCAGGCTGCCAGGGCGCTGCTCTTCTCCGAGTCAGAGAGAGGCCCGAGTCGAAGAATGCGTTTGTCGCCGTCATGATCCACGCTATATTCGGCTTCTTCTGATGGTCCTACAAAGATAAATGATACGTCCGGATGCTGCTGCCACACCAGCGGCGCCGCTTCCAGAAGTTCGGCGTACCCCTTGCTTCTTACTTGACGCCCCACGAACAGCACGATTCTGCCACCGATGTGGTGATGCGCTCTGAACGCCTCAGCGTCAAATGTCTCGGCTATCACAGGACTGACACCAACGATATGTGAGCGGCTTTCGGGCACTCCATTGTTGAGATACAGCCTTCGCTCCACGTCCAAGAGTGCCACCACCGCGTCGGCTTTACGGTATATCTCAAAGCAATATTCGCTGTCACCCCAGATGCCTTCGTGTACCAGTGGCGTTATGACGAAAGGCAATCCTAGTTTGTGGGCGATTTCGAGCGAACATTGGCTGAGCAACTCGGTGCCTACCAGTACATTGTGAACAATGTCTATTTGATGTTCACGGATTAACTGCTCCATTTTCGTAGCGAAGACCGACGCATAAAACCGATAGCTGGTCCGCTTCGTCAAGGGATAGTGATAGAGTCGTGATGCGGGTCTCAGGCGCAGTCGCTCGATCGCCGTAATGCCCGGTATATGGACCGTTGCCGAACCGTCCATATACGTTTGATCTTCAGCAGGCGTACCCACCGTAGATACGTAGACGGGATCGACTCTCTGGTCCATACTGTGGGCGATTACATGTACACCATGCTCGTTAGAGAGTTCTGTAGCGATCTGGCGCACATGCGTTTCAGCACCGCCTATGGCTGGCCAGTACCGGGTGATTGTATACAGGATGTTCATGGTGTAATTTGATAATTCTCGATATCAGATAGGAGGTCTATGTTGGGTCCTGATGACTATGGACGGAACCATGTTGAACGGCAGTAAAATGGTATCGAATCTTTCAAAGATATCGATCCATTGGAGAGAAGAACTATCCCAGTCATTCGGGGCTATAGGCTACGGATCTTGGCCCGTGATGTCAACGCATTCATGCGTCAACGATGCGCGTCGGCCGTGACGCAGATTTCGTATGGTTCTGATATCGAACCAGGTGCAATTGACCGTATTCTTGGTTTGTGGGTGTTTTGCATGGTCGGGATGAGAGGAAATGGAGCCGGAGAGGTCACGAGTGGTACTGGCGCAGGTCCGCAGATTGGCTTGTGTCTCCCGGCGAGCAGGATTCCCGGAAGCATGTGCAAGCCCCGTGAAGGAATCTCAGAACAGTGCTTGGGAAGCCGCTCACCATACTCCGCCTGGAGAGCGACTGGCGGTGGTTACTCTTCCGCGTGGAGCAGCAGTTCCGGTGACATGCTGGACCGCGTACCGGCAATTGGAGGGTTGTCCGAGGATCGATATGTGAAAAGCACAGATTTTCTGGCCAGCTCATTCTGGTTACTGCCGGCTGCGTGAAAAGTTCGGCAATGGAAGAACGCGACATCTCCTGCCTGCATCGTTAATGGCACTGAAGCGTGTATCAATTCCTGATTATCCGGATGATCTTCTCGCAAGAATTCCGCCGTATCCAACCGATCTTCGGCAAGAGTCAGAACATGAGATCCTGGGATGACCTTCAGACAGCCATTGGTCTCCGTAGCCGGGCTGAGCGCTAAAAGCATGGTGACTAGTTTCGGCTGTCTGAATCGCCAGTATCGGATATCCTGATGCCAACCCGTGGCTGTTCCATAACAAGGGGCTTTGACCATGACGCAATTGTGGTGGGCGAGCGGGAGCACCAATTCTGAACCCAGCAGTTGCCGAAGACGGGTCACTATTTGTGGATGACTCGCAAGCTCCGTAAAGGAGGGGTCGCGTCCGAAGGCTTTGAGCAGGCGACGTACAGTATCACCGCCGGGAGCGTCACGTGAATCGGGTGCCCCCGGATAGCCCAGATCAGACTCATACTCGATGGGCCCCACGTGCTTTGCGACCGCCCCGTCCGTGTATTCCAGGATTCGGTCTATCAGTGATGGTTCTACAAGACCTGTAACTTTGACAAATCCATCGCGCTTGAAATCAGCCAACTCATGCTCGGTAAATAGACTCATGGTGCCCACGTCTTATTCGGCCTTCTTGCGCTTATTTCGCATAGCGCGGACGAGACGCGCGGAGTCGATTCTCGCCGCGCCTTTCTTCTTCTTTGCATATGCGATCATTTCCTCGTCCGTCATGTTTTTGGTCGTCTCGTGTGCCTTGATGGCATCGAGCACATCAACCTTTTGTTTTTTCATGGTGGCAGTCTCCTGCGTCGTGTTCTGACTAGGGATAGTGTCAAATACGATGCGCATTATATGGTGCGCATGCCGGACTGTCAAACCTGATTATGCCTCGCGGACCGCCTTGACCAACGGAATCGGGTCATGTACCGTAACGGTCCGTGCGGATCCATTCGCAACCTCGAATCGAATACGGACCGCGGGTGCTCCAGCAGGCGCGAAGGTCTCTGAGGCTACGTAGTGGAGGCGCCTTCCTCCCTGTGCTCCTCGTTTGAGCATTAGCCATCCGCGCCGGTGCTGATATACTGTCAGGACGTCTT
>JABIQT010000853.1 GCA_018667995.1 Candidatus Latescibacterota bacterium | reverse complement strand
TGCGGTACGTTCCTTCCCGGATCCCAACGTACTACGAAATACTGTACCGGAATCGAAGTCAAATGTGCATGTGACTTCAGAATCCGTTGTTTGATGACAGGACTGCAATCACTCGATCGAAAACTCCAATCTTACGAGCAGCAAAGGTTCTAATATGCATGTCCTGATTACAGGTTCAAGCGGGCAGATCGGCACGAATTTGGGTCTCAGACTCCTTTCCGAGGGACATTCGGTTCTCGGCGTCGATAAGCGGCTTAACGAATGGACGGATGCGTACCCGACCGAGCTCATAGATCTTACCGACGATCATACTTTGTTAGAGCACGCTCTCAATAACAGTAATGGTCATCCTATTGATGTCGTGATTCATCTAGGCGCTCATGCCAAGGTGTATGAACTGGTGGAAACTCCCCGTCGTTCTCTTGAAAACGTGGAGATGACGTTTTCCGTTCTGGAGTATTGTCGTCGCCAGCGTGTACCCGTTATCTTCGGCAGTTCGCGTGAGGTCTACGGCGATGTACACAGGCATATTACGGAGGAAGCATCCGCTGATTTTGTGGTAGCTGAAAGCCCATATTCAGCCAGCAAGATCGCCGGAGAGGCCTTTACTTACTCGTACGCACAGTGCTACGGTCTCAATTACCTGGTCTTTCGCTTTAGCAACGTATATGGCCGATATGACAACGATCAACACCGAATGGAGCGTGTTATTCCGCTGTTTACGGACCTGATCAGCAAGGGCCAGGAAATCACCGTCTATGGTAGGGAAAAGACGCTTGATTTCACATACGTTGATGACTGTGTTGCCGGCATCCGTCTTGGCATTGACAAACTTCTCTCCGGAGAAGTTCAGAATCAAACTATCAATCTGGCTTACGGCAAAGGTAATACGCTGGTAGAAGTCGCCGAATTCATCGGTAAGGCACTCCAAATGGAACCAATGATGAACTTTCAGCCTTCTCGACCCGGCGAGGTAACGCGATACGTTGCCGATATCGGAAAAGCCGTTAGTTTGTTAGGTTACCACCCCAAAACTCCGCTACACCAGGGCATCCCACGGGCCATTGAATGGGCGTCCGCCTTCAGAGATCAGAAGGCCCTCAGTAGTTAACCTTGATGTTCGTATCACACAGTCTTCCGCACCACCACTTTCCACTGATTAATTGCCAGAACCGTCGCCTCGTCAACTATTGACACGAGTCAGTATTTTCGGTATAGTGCAGCCTCGATTTGTGGTGCGGAAGTATGGCGCTGAAATCTTGCTGAAATCAGTCAGTTCACAGTCTTCCAGGCACGGGAATTAGGCTACTTGAGGAGCTCAATGCAGGTTTCAGTTCGTTGTTTTGCTGGCTGCAAGGATGTCGTTGGGACTTCGGCATTCGAGCTGGAAATGCCGGATGGTGCGACAGTGGGGGCGACCTTGGAGTTGCTCATCAAGACGTATCCGGGCCTGGAGGTGTATCGCAATAGCCTTATGCTCGCTGTCAATCGTGAATATGCTTCCCTTGAGACCGCTTTGAAACAGGGTGACGAACTTGCTTGTATACCTCCTGTGAGCGGTGGAGGGGCAGAACTCAATGTATAAAGTTACAACGGACGTAATCCACTCCGACGCTTTGTTTGGTCACGTCCTCGAAGACAAACATGGCGCGGTTGTCACATTCGCCGGTACCGTGCGTGACCAGACGGATTCCCGAAGGACCCTGCGGCTGGAGTACGAGGCATACGCACCAATGGCCGAAGCTAAGATGCGTGAGATCGGCGAAGAGATCCGAGAGAAATGGGGCATAGAAAATATCGCCATGCTTCATCGAGTGGGAACCCTGGAAATAGGAGAGATCAGCATACTTATTTCCCTGGCTGCACCACATAGGAAGAACGCCTTCGATGCCTGCTCCTACGCTATAGATCGCGTAAAGCAGGTTGTGCCGGTCTGGAAAAAAGAGATTTGGGAAGATGGCGAGGAAGAGTGGGTAGGCGAGTGACTTCAGTCAGTCTATCCAGGTAACACGTATCCGTCATCCTCGCAATTCGGAGTAAGCAATTCAGAATTTGACCTACAGACTGAACTCGGAAATCCACGCAGAATTTTGCACGCCCCATTGCACCTACGTTCACACATAAAATATTGGTAAATCTCGATCATATAGCGGCTTCTCCGGTCGATCCCAGGGTATTCGAGGCAATGCGTCCCCACTTTGTTGAGTGGTATGGAAATCCACTGGGGCTGTACCGGAATGCGGTTGCAGCGCGTTCTGAAATCTCAGAGGCCCGCCAGAGAGTGGCCACCTTCATTGGCTCGGACATTGACGAGGTCATTTTTCTCTCAAATGGTACCGAGGCAAACAACACGGCTATCAAGGGGTTGGCTTGGGCAAATGAGAACCGCGGACGGCATATTGTGCTCTCTGCTGTAGAGCACCACTCCGTGTTGTACGCCGCCCGATCGTTGGAAAAGCAGGGATTCGAACTGAGTCTGATACCGGTAAATACCTATGGTGTTG
>JABIQT010000662.1 GCA_018667995.1 Candidatus Latescibacterota bacterium | reverse complement strand
GACAATCAGAAGACGGTGCTGGGAGGCTGGGAGGTCGATGGGGTGGATCAGCAGGACGCGGACCGTTACGAGGGAGTCCTGGCCATGCACGAGCACTTCGTTCGATGTGTCATTGACCGTGAAGTACCATCCAGTGATTTGAGAGACGTAATACATTCAATAGACCTGGTTGATCAGATAGAGGGACTCAACAGATAGTCGGTTCTGAGGATTTATGTCAACACAGGTAATACTGGTAGTACTCGATGGGCTCCGACCCGATCTCGTCAACGAGAAGTTGACGCCCCATATACACGAATTGGGCCAGTGCGGTGTCACGTTTTCAAAGCACCATGCCGTCTTTCCGTCGGTCACACGGGTGAATTCGGCGTCCATTGCTACTGGGTGCCTGCCAGGTCGGCACGGACTCGTTGACAATGTGATGTACGTCCCTTCCCTGTTTCCGGATGAACTCATTGACACAGGCGATCATGAACAGCTCCGGATGTTGGGTGCCTTATCAGGTGGAAAAGTCCTCACCGCACCCACGCTGACCGAAAAGATAAGCGAGGCAGGACTTACTTCGGATGTAGTCACTTCCAGTTCGTCAGGCGCATGCTTTCTGCAGGACCGCGCTGGTACTGGTACCACGCTGAATCCGGCATATTGCGAACCCGCCCAGATTCACTTTCCAGATAGTCTCAATTCCATTCCAGCTAAGGCTCGTCCATCGGAGGCTTTGAACCTGTGGGTGATCGACGCCATGTTGACCCTGTTGCGGGACGACGCCCCAGATCTGGGAATAGTCTGGCTATGCGATCCGGACCACACCCAGCATGGCTTTGGCCCGGGAGCACCCGAGTCCCTGGAAGCGATCCGTATCGCCGACAATTGCGTGGGGGCTCTCGTGGAGGGTGTCCGTGCCCTGGGGGACGAGACCAATGTCATTGTCATGTCGGATCATGGTTGGATAAGCTACGAAGCACCGTTGAATGTGGCTGCTTCTCTATTCGATTCGGAACCCGTCCGGCAGGCGCCGAAGAATTCGTTGACCGTGGCCGGGCAGGGACTTTATCTGACTGACGACATTGCGCCAGAAGATGTCCTCCCGTGCCTTATGGCTGTAGATGGAATGGGCCCGGTCTTCACACGCCAGGGCACAGCGGGTACCTTTCCGTTCGAGGCCATAGGATACGAGCATTCCAGGAGTCCCGATGTCCTATTTGCGCCTGCCTGGAATACTGCGCCTAATGGGTTCGGGATTGAAGGCATGTCACGCGGTTCAGGCCCCGGTGGCCACGGCGGCAGCAGTCCTTACGAGATGAATGCTATGATGGTAGGATCTGGCCCCGATTTTCTATCAGGATTGATGAGTGATATTCCTACTGGCCATGTGGATTTGCATCCCACGATTCTCCATCTACTCGGTATACGTGCTGAATCCCAGACTGACGGCCGAATTCTCTTTGAGGCCCTGCGAGGTGGAGATGCATGTTCTGACCTTGAAGTGATGTCGGATTCCACTCTGGTGACCTCGGAAACACGTGAGTATAGACTCTATCGGTCCTTTGTGGACGATGTGTGCTACACGGATCAAGCCAATCTTCAACGGGACTGATCTGTCGATGCCTCACCACACCAATGATCGATCCGTGATGCGTAAGCTTAACTTCCCCGACTACCCATTTGTTGTGGACAGAGATGATTTGGGGCAGCTTATCATCTTTGATGAGATCCGGAAAAAGCCACTTAGATTGACACCCGAGGAGTGGGTCCGCCAACACCTGGTGAAATACCTGATCTCAGATCTACATTATCCGTCCGGATATGCTGTTCTGGAAAAAGGGTTTCGGTACGGGGGTACGCCGGTTCGGGCCGACGTGATTATGCACGACAGAACGGGAAAGCCATTTCTGATGGCGGAATGCAAGGCACCTGAGGTCAAGATAACAGAGGCCGTCTTCGAACAACTCTCCCGCTACAATGCCGTAATCAATGCCGTGTACCTGGTAGCCACCAACGGTCTCCAGCATTATTGTTGTTCTCAAGAAGGAGATTCACAGGGTTTCGTTTTTTTGCCTGAGATACCGGAGTTTTCGGATTGACCAAGGCGCAGAGCACAGGGCAGGTTGAAACTAGCCGATTGATACGAAGTTTCCCATTTTTCTATGGCTGGGTCAATCTTGCAGTTTCCGGCTTAGGGCTGATAATGACAAGCCCCGGACAGACCTATGCAGTCTCGATATTTATCGAGTCGTTTATAGAAGATCTCGGTCTCAGCAGGTCTATGGTGAGTACCTTGTATGCCGTTGGAACGCTCGGAGGAAGCCTCGCCTTACCCCTGATGGGACGGTCTATAGATCGCTATGGTGTCCGAAAGATTGGCACGGCAGTTTCGATTTTCTTTGGACTCTCCTGCATCTTTATGGGGTTCGCAGAGAATGCGGCAATGCTGGGCATCGGATTTGTCGGGCTTAGGATGCTCGGACAGGGCAGTCTGTATCTGGTGTGCCTCAATGCCATCAACCGATGGTGGGTTCGACGTCGGGGTGAAGCCATAGGCGTTTCGGGCTTGATTACCTCTATCATCGCTATGGGGCTGACGCCTGGTCTGATCGACGGCATGATTCCAGAGTTCGGGTGGCGCACCACATACATGATTCTCGGTGGCGTACTACTTGCTTTTATGGCGCCGATGGCCTTGATCTTCATTCGAGACCAGCCCGAGAAGTACGGCCTCCATCCGGATGGCGTACCGCTCGCCGATTCCATGGGCAATAAAGTCCATGTGGCAGAAGTACACTGGACTCTGAAGGAAGCGTTTCGGACCACCACTTTCTGGGTCGTCATGCTCGGCTCCTCCTGTTCGGCCATGCTAAGCACTGGTCTCATGTTTCATATGGTCGGTATCGTGACCGACCACGGTATGTCGGCGTCCGTAGCCGCTTGGCTATACCTGCCTCTATCCATTACAACAGCGGTTGTTACGCTCGCCAGTGGGATGCTCCTTGAACGTGTGTCCATAGCACGCATGATGGGGTTGTCGCAGTTCCTTCTGGCTCTATCCTTGCTCATGGCGCCCTATCTCCAGGGGTATTCTCTGGCGGTCACATATGGAGTCATTCTCGGCGCTTCGGGGGGGTTGAGCAGAACCATTGGTGGCGTGGCATGGGCACACTTCTACGGCAGACAGTACCTTGGTAGCATTACCGGTATGACCACTGGAATCGGTATTGCGTCTTCCGCACTTGGTCCCATGGTCTTTGGCGTTGCCCGAGATCTGGCAGGTAGTTATGGAACCGTACTGATGGCTTCCGCCGTTCTTCCTCTGGCACTGGGTTTCGCCAGCCCATTGATAAGCCATCCGGAAAAGGAGAGATAGTATGGCACATTCAATTTCACTTGTTTCTTACGAGAACCTTGACGAGCAGGTTGAAGCACTCGAACGGGATGGGTATGTCTATCTCCCGGGTGTTCTCAGCCAGGAAGAGATTGACTCTTTGTGTGCGAGCATGGATAAGCTGGAAGCTCTGCCAGACCAATTCGATCGCCACCAGCTTCCCGAGGAGAACGGCTATCTGAACAAGTGCATAAACAACACCTTTAACCGCGATTCGCAATATCTCCATCTTATTGATCGCCCGGGTGTTATAGAAATCGAAGAAGCAATCCATGGGCAGGATTGCCATGTTATTGGAATGACCGCGTGGATGACGGGACCCGGTCGT
>JABIQT010000947.1 GCA_018667995.1 Candidatus Latescibacterota bacterium | reverse complement strand
GACGTCGGTCATATGGATTCCCGTTCTGGCTGGTATGGCGACAACAACTATTCTGTATGTGGAGGTGAAGTGAATGACACCTGATGTGGCAACAAACAAGCGCGAGCAAATGTTAAGGGACGGTTTCTGTGTAATTGAAGGGATATTATCGGATGCCTTTCTTGAGCAACTGATCGATCAATCAGAGGACCTGATAGCCTCTCATGTTCCTCCTCCTGACGTCCGATATCAGGGGCAGCATGTGGTTGTGGAAGGCAAAGACAACCGGATCATCCAGGAGATGTTGGACTGGGCGCCAGCACGTCAGTCGCTCAAACAGATGGGCTTTGATGATTTTGCCAGCCATGGTAACGTGATCATATTAACCAAGGATCCGGGCGAACCTGCCCTATACTGGCACCAGGACTGGATGCAATGGAACGATCCATCGAGTTGTACGCCCTGGCCGCAGGTTATCTTTCTATCCTACTACCTTCAGGATACTACGGTCGAGAATGGCTGCCTTAAAGTGATACCCGGGACCCATCTGAAACGCATACCACTACACGATCAGCTCGTACCCGCTCACGAACAAGGAGCCCGATTCGTAGCGGACGACCACCCGGTCATGTTCAGCAATCATCCTGATCAGGTGGACGTCAAGGTTAAGGCTGGATCGCTGGTGCTCGCAGATGCCAGGGTTCTGCACGCGGCGCACAAAAATCTGACCGATCACCGAAGAACCCTGATCCTGGCATGGCACAGGCGTCCGGATACGATACCTCCCTACTGGAAAGGACTGGTGCCTGAGGTGTTGACGGATCGTGACGAGGGTGCAGAGTACGCAGGATCGCGAATTCCGGGCACGTTCCTTGAGTGATGAGTGAGGTCCCGTTTGTCCAAGTCAACCAGTCTCGCTCACGATTAGCAGGAGCGGTTGAGTAAGCATGCGTCGGGTGACAATGTGGGTTCCGAAGTCTCGGTGGAAGTAATGGGAGACGTCGGTTGCGCGTGCGCAGTGGAAAGAGGATACCATGAAGTACATGGTAATTGAGGATTTCAAACCGGATTGTCGCGATGCAGTCTATGCTCGGTACCGCTTGAAGGGCCGAATGCTGCCCGAGGGGCTCTACTATCTTGATTCCTGGCTATCGGAAGATGGCGCTCGGTGTTTTCAGCTCATGGAGACGGAACAGGAGGTCTTGTTCGAATCGTGGGTGTCGCGGTGGGACGATCTGGTAGACTTCGAGGTGGTACCCGTACACGATTCGCCGACGAAGACAGCTGAATGAGAACCTTTGAGTGCTCTCGCCTGATCTACAATCTGGTTGATCGCGCTGCATGGCAGAATCATGGTTGCCCTGAAAACCGCCAATGGACCTCCTTAATTTCGTTTTCCGACTCCGCACAGCGCCCGACCGTAAGACATGCACAATCAAGATCCATATCCTGTGTAGGCCCGTCAGTGAGGGCAACTATTTACAGATGATTTGCCAGTACTATGAGCTGCAGGACAGCATGGAACAGCCAGGCCGGTCGCGAGCCCAATCGGGGCGCTTCTTGGCGAAATCTTCGTTCCCCGGCTGGTCATCATAGGGATGACGGAGCACATCAAGCAGGTCTTGTACTAGGCTGTGGTCTCCTTTGTCTGACTTGTCTATCGCGATCTGTGCCAGGTAGTTACGAAGGACGTATTTCGGATTTTCGGCATTCATCCTATGTCTCCTATCCCCCTGGGAGACTTTGTCTTTGGTCGACCTATGAATATACGAGCGTAGCCAGTCTCCGAATCGAATGGTATATTCGGGCGTCAGTTGCTCGGGAAGATAGTAGGCATCCATAATTGGTGCCATGATGTCATTATCCTCCTCGGTGTCCAAACCCTCAGTGGTAATATTGACCTGGGCTAAGTTCCGGAAGAAGACGGTCATGTCTGTCTCAACCATCGGTAAGAGTGTCATGAGCTCATCGATGAGAGGCAGGTCGGTCTCCGGCTCAAAAGTGCTAAGTCCCAACTTACGTGCCATCATGGACTGCCAGCTCTTCTCGTAAAGATCGGGGAATGCATCCAGTATTTTCTGGATGGGTTCAACCTCGCCGATGACCGGGAAAATCGCATTGGCCAGTTGCCCCAAATTCCAGTGGGCGATATGGGGTTGATGGCTGAAGCGATACCGCCGTCCGTTTGCATCGGTCGTGTTTGGCGTCCAGTCTGGATCGAAATCCTCAAGCCATCCGTAGGGACCGTAGTCGATCGTAAGCCCCAGAATGGACATATTGTCGGTATTCATGACGCCGTGTACGAATCCCACCCTCATCCAGTGTACGATCATCTCTGCGGTTGTGCGGCAGACCTCCTCAAACCAGGCTAAATAGACTTCTTTAGACGGCTCTCCAAGATGTGGAAAGTCCGTTCGGATCGTGTAATCGATCAGCTCACGCAGTACGTCGTTTTCTGATCGAGAGGCGAAGATCTGAAAGCTCCCGAACCTGGTAAATGTAGGCGCCACGCGACAAACTATAGCACCAGGTTCGTGGCGTGGATTTCCGTCATAGAACATGTCCCGCAAGACTTGGTCCCCTGTGGTAACAAGACTCAGCGCGCGTGTGGTAGGTACACCCAGATGATACATGGCCTCGCTACAGAGAAATTCACGAACCGAGGACCGAAGTACTGCGAGTCCATCGGCCGTCCGTGAGTAGGGGGTGGGGCCTGCTCCCTTGAGCTGCAGGGCCCAGCGTTCACCACGCCGATTCACAGTCTCTCCAAGGTTTATTGCCCGTCCGTCACCTAGCTGGCCCGCCCAGTTACCGAATTGATGTCCCCCGTAACAGGTGGCATTGGGGTCCATGCCATCGAGCAGTCTATTTCCACCGAAAACCTGTGCGAAGTCATCGGAGCCACATATGTGTTCTGGAATATCAAGAAATGCAGCGACTTCAGGGGAGTACGCTACCAGCCGGGGCCCGGCTACGCGTGTGG
>JABIQT010000852.1 GCA_018667995.1 Candidatus Latescibacterota bacterium | reverse complement strand
GGTCTGTAGTCCAGCCTGGATGCACAAATACATCTTTCCGAGATATGAGGAATTCTGGAGTATCCTTAATGAGGCGGGAAAAGAGGTACTATTCATGGCGGACGGTTGTATGGACGCCTATGTGGATGATGTGATGGCGTGCGGCGCCCGCGGCATAATTAGTGAACCATTTACCGATTATAAAGCCATTGCTCGTAAGTATGAAAATTGCTTCATCGCCGGGGAGGGAGACAACCGTGTCCTAATGCGTAACAACCCGGACGAAATCCGTCTGATGGTAGAATCGATGGTGGAAACCGGCAGAATGTCGGACGGCTATATGATGTGCATAGGCAATCACATTCCCTTCAATGTTCCGGGTGAGGCTGTGAAACGTTACTTCGATATCTCCGCCGAACTGGGATACCGGTAATCCAAGAGGATCATACCATGTTGGTAAGTAAAAACGATCGAGAGGTGTTGAGAGCATTGGCAAGCCAGATCGCGGAAATCGCAACGTTGCCCGATCAAAAGGAGACCACTAGCCTCTGGAAAGCGCTTAATGGCCTGAAACCCAAGCGCCCAATGGTTATGATCGATCAGATTCCGTGGCACGAGATGAACGTCGACGACGAGCTCACAGTACTGGCCGAGAACGACTTCTGCCGCGCTCTCGAGACGAGGTTGCGCAGGACACTGTACTGCTGGCACCATATGCGGGCGGATATGGTGGTCGAGCCGGAGATCGAAATCAGCAAAGTCATCCACGGTATGGATTTCGGGCTGCAACGTGTCGAAAAACGGGCGGAGACCGATCCGAGCAACGATGTGGTCAGCCATTACTACATCGATCAGCTGGCAACGGAAGAGGATCTGGATAAAATCAAGATCCCGGAAGTCGTTCTCGACTGCGAAGCTACCGACCGGGCAGAAGCTATGGCACACGAGGTATTCGACGGTGTGTTGGGCGTGAGGATGAAAGGACCGGTGCCCTGTTTCGCCGTGTGGGACCGCATCACAGAGTGGCACGGTGCCGAGACCACCCTCTGGGATCTGATAGACCGACCGGAGCACATGCACAGCATCATGTCGAAACTGACTGAGGCGAACCTTGCCATGCTCGACCAGCTCGAAGAAAAGGGACTACTGGGGTGCGGACAGGTCACCGTGCATTGCACCGGCGCCTATACAGATGAACTGCCGGCGCCCGGTTTCGACCCGGAGCATCCCAGGACCATGGACCTTTGGACCTTCGGCATGGCCCAGATCTTCTCAGAAGTGTCTCCGGCCATGCACAAGGAGTTCGAGCTGGACTACGCCCAAAAATGGTTCGAGAGGTTTGGTCTCGGATATTATGGATGCTGTGAGCCGCTTCACAACAAGATCGATCTCATCGACCAACTCCCCCGGGTACGTAAAATATCCATGAGTCCGTGGGTGGACGTGGAGAAAGGTGCGGAGGCGATTAGTGGTAGGTACGTATTCTCGCGAAAGCCCAGCCCGGCCTTCCTCGCGGACGCGTGGGATCCGGAGGCGGTGGAGCGGGACCTTCGGGAGACGCTGGACCGTTGCAATGAACATGGATGCCCGCTCGAGCTGATCCTCAAGGATATCAGTACTGTAGCGTATCAGCCGCAGAGACTCTGGGAATGGTCGAACATAGCCATGAAGGTGGTTGGAGGAGTAAGGGAAGAGACAAGACTCCGTGCCGCAAACGCCACGTGATATCCAGCCCCTGATGATCTTGAATGAGGGCCGTAGGTATAGCCAAGACATTCCGAGTTTATCATAGTTCCAATATTCACAGGATGAGACACAATGATACCCCGTGATCGTTTACGGAGAATCCTGAATCTTGAGGGACCGGAGGGTCCGCCATTGATCTGGGCGCCACCCGGATGACAGGAATGTTCGCCTGGACTTTTGCGTACTGAAACAGGCGCTGGACATTGAAGGAGGGGGCACCAGAGTGTTCGATCTGTTTCGGATGCTGGCAGAAGTGGAAGAACCGGAGCTGGACGCCCTGGACTGTCATTTTATTATGGCGCCGGAGGGCGCTATGATCTCCGCATCAAAACTCTGATTCCAGCCGCGCTCTATCACAAGCATCTCTGGATTAATCGGAAACTCGGGCTCTGAGAAAGAGACGAGAAAATCAGGTCTTTGCCCTCGCTGAAATCAGGCGTCCGGTATCCCTGGCGTCTGTGAAGATAAACGCCTCACCTATGCACCATCGTCCCTCTTCGCAGACGTACAACCTGATTTTTCAAGATCTGTGAGCATAGCGGTCGCGCGGTGGACTTTCCCAGCGCTCAAATCACGACCTCACTCTTGTCGGCCATGCTCATCTCCAACTCAGGCGCATGACGTACCGCACGAAGCCGCAGTTCATCGGCAAGCAGGTGAGGCATAGCGCACAGATAGCAGTCGTTAGGACTCGCGGCCGATTCAAAGGCACCCATGCCGTACTTGAGACGGAGGTCGGCAATCTTCCGAGTTGTATCAAGGAACCAATCGGCTGTTGGCGCGCGGAATCCCGAAAACTTGCTACCCTCAACAGGGCTCCATATCAGTGGAATCCCGCTTATACCACGCTCTGAACACCATTCGATCCCATCGAGAAGACTATCCTGCTGTTCCATGAAGCCCGCTACGAAGTGTGTACTTACCCGTCCGGGACCGTAAACCTGCGCGGCCGTCTCCAGAGCCCGGAGCCAGTGGTCTCTGCCCTGAACTGTATTCTTGCCCGGACAATACATCGCAAACAAGTCGGGATCCCATACTTCCAGGTTATAAGCTACCGAGTAAACACCTTTTGCCTTATGTGCCTCGATGCTCTTGAGATCCTTGTCTTTTGGGGCAGTGCGGATCACGTTGACCGGGATATCATCCCGTTGGAGAGCTTCCTGTTGCGCTTGGATGACATTGAGGATCATCTGATCTTC
>JABIQT010000281.1 GCA_018667995.1 Candidatus Latescibacterota bacterium | reverse complement strand
CTTTACACGGCCATGTATCTGGCAAACGTCATCCTCTACAAGAAGCATTTGCATCTGGACTCGACAGTTGTGATCGACATTCCATTCGAGGAGAACGGACCTGAGCAGCTCAAGGGTTGGGGCAAAAACCGCGTCGCCAGGAAACCCAAGTACAAACATGCTATATTCGGCAAAGGTAAGTTCTTCAAGAAATCCAAGAAGCACGGCAAGAGCAAGAAGAAGGACTTCGTGCACGTGTACAAAGGCAATCAGACCTTTGAAGGTGTCATGGAAGACGGCATTCATATTGTAAAGGGTAACGCGCATCTGCACGATGGCACGGTCCTGAATGGAACAATTGCGGCAACCGGCCACGTGTCCTTCTCTGGCCATGTGGAAATCAATGCTAAGCTGTTTCCGTTCCCAACTGATTACAAGTTCAAGAGCAAGAAGAAGAGCAAGAAATGGAACAAGAGCACCAAGAGATATGACGGAGCTGCGCAACCCGACTCGGCATACCTGCCGGCCGTCATAGCCTTGCGCGGTAGCGACAGTGACCAGGAAGATACCGATGACAGCGAAGATATGCTGATCGACACCAATGATCTCACCGCTCCAACCACGGATATCGTGATAAACGGTATGATGTATTCGACGCGCAGGATTCACCTCGAAAACCTGACTCTTAACGGCTCCATCGTTGGCAAGAGTGTTATCATCGAAGGCAACTCGACCATTACATTTGACCCAACGTACATTACACCTACCCCACCCTATATAGAGATAATCACGGGGTATGCTGTGGGCCCAGTAACCTGGAACGACTAAACAATATGACAGTGAGACGGGCGGGTGGTAACACGACGACACCCGCCCAAACAGGCATCTTCAAACCAAGGGAAGGTAATCCAATGTTCCGCAAATCATTACACATCGCCTTCGGCATCGCATTGATGCTCGTGGTCGCCGCCGGAACCAGCCAGGCTCAGACCTGGTCCGCATGGACCACTTTGACTGACGGAGGATCGGACCTGCTTCAGTACCGCACCGCAGTGGTCGCCGATACCAGTTTCGCAGACGGATACCGTGTCGACTTCGAGATCAGTAACGGTTACTCGGATCCTGTGACCTTTACGGCCACCTTCAATGTTCCGATCTTCAACCCGGTGGACAATATCGTAGACGACTACGATGAGGATTATAGCTATCATCTCAGTGGCAATACCACTACCGAGGGTTATATTGATAGCGATGCCATCAACAGCCTCGCTATTTCCGCCCTCCAGATTCATGTTTCGGACCCCGACCCGGAAGCTGAAGAGTATGTACATTCTCAGCAGGAGAGCGAGACCGAAGAAGAAGAACCTCAATAGTAAACCTATTCACCTATAACCCACTTGACCGATGGGCACCTCGAACATAGATTCGGGGTGCCCATATTACTATGCCCAAACACCTAAAAACCACATTTTCAGCGGTCGGCCTGCCACTCAAGCTCGCCGTTATTATACTGATCCTGTCACTGGCTCACATTCTTGTAATGGTGGTCCACTACGAGATATCGGAAATCCCATGGCTGGTTCGTGAGCTGTTCGATCTGGACGAGGAGCAGAGCTTCGGCACCTGGTTCTCTGTCGTGATCCTTTTGTATGCTGGATACCTGCTATTATTGCAGGCTCATGCCGTACGAGACACTACCGGCAAGATGTGGATCCAATGGCAGATTCTGGGCATCGGATTCTGCTTTCTGTCGCTGGATGAAATGGTAGGCCTGCACGAAACACTGAATAGCACGATCGAATTCTCCTGGGCCATTCCAGGTGGACTGATGGCGATGGTCATTGGCGCACTGTATATACCGTTCCTCCGGCGCCTTCCTCCTCATGCCCTCTGGACGTTCTTACTCGGAGGCGTGATTTACGTGGGCGGGGCAGTTGGCGTTGAACTGGCCACGGAAGTGTATGCAGACGAGGGCCTCCTTGATACCCTCGAATACAACCTGACCACTGTCGTCGAGGAGGCTATGGAAATGACGGGGGTTGTCATTTTCATACATGGTTTACTCAGACACATCGCCGGAAACAAGGGAGAGCGCGTTGTTTTGGACATCGAAGTCGGCAAGTGACTCACCCGCATTGTCAACCGAATCCCTAAAGGCCGAGAGATCGCTCCACGCTAATGATGCATTGGCCCCCACGCCTTGCACCGACAGCATTCACGATTCTTTGCAGCTCCAACCGCTTGACAATTCTTGGTTTTTGAGTTACTTGATGACAGCAATAGCTTGGAATGATTCCGTATCATTTAATACGTAAATGCCGTCATACATCAGCTTCCCAGCACTAGGTTCAGTTGTCTATAGATTTGAACCCTCGCCGGGCTTAGGCAGTAACCGTTAGAGAGGATATTTCATGTCTTGGATGAAACTACCACCGCTGACCGGACTGGACGTAGGCACCGGCTCGGTAAAGGTGGTTCAGATGCAAGGCTCTGGAGAGAATCGCACGGTGTCCCATGCGGCAAAGACAGACATTGAAGACGCCACGGACGATGACGCTATTCGTGAGGCCATCACCAATGCCATGAAGGTATCCGGCTCCAGAACGAAACGTGTTTGCTGCTCGATCGCGGGTCCATCTACCGCCGTCCGAAAGCTCACCCTTCCGAAGATGGCGCCGGATGAACTGCCAGGAGCAGTATGGTGGGAAGGTGGCCAGGTCATACCGTACGACATGGAGAACGTGTATTTTGATTTCCAGCCTATCAGCGCCGACGAACAGGCTTCGAGTACGGAAGTATTGTTCGTGGCTTCGTCTAAGGAATTGATTGATCGAAAGCAAAAGCTGGTCGAAAGTTGCGGGCTGGAAGTTCGAATCTTCGACACGGACGCCATGGCTCTACTCAACGGCTTCCTTGCCAGTCCTTCCAAACCGGAAGATACGGCGATCTTTGCGGTAATCGATATCGGCTCCAAGTATACCAATCTGGCGATCTATTCCGAGGGTGAGGTCCCCTTCGTCCGAGACATCCTCATTGGTGGCGATGACTATACACATGCTATCATGCGGGAATCAAACATCTCCTTTCCAGAAGCGGAGCGCATAAAGAGGCGCTTGCCATTCCAGCCAAATCCTCAGGCAGAACTGGCCATGGTCTCTATGACAGAACGACTGGCGGAGGAGATTCAGATTTCCCTTCAATACTATGAGAAGCGCGAGGAGTCTGCCGACTTAAAACTAGAAACCGCACGGCTCTGCGGAGGAGCTTCCCAGCTTGTTGGCCTCGAAGGGCGGCTATCCGTATTGCTCGATATGAAGGTAGACACCTGGAGCCCCTTGTCTGATATGATGACCGACGGGATCAGTCCTGGCCTGGAAGACTATCAATACTCCTTCGCCGTCGCACTTGGACTCGCTTTGCGCGAAGAGCCGCAATAGAAGATTTCAGATACCAAATCCGAGATTCAGAATAAACACCTCCGCCTACTTTTTTCAGGCGGAGGGTTTTTTTTGCTTGGATTTTCACCCTATTCCACATTATATTTCAAAATAGTAGCACCGCGCTACTGCAATTGGCTTGTAGAGGTCAGCGTATCCCTTACCGCCTTCACGGGGGGTCAAAGACGGGGAGTCTGAGAACCGGGTATACGCTGATTGATTCGACAGGCTGAAGGGCAAATTGCGAAGAAACCGAGCTTATTTCAAAAATCAGGGCTATTTCTGCAAAAACTAAGGGATTCCCTGATTGTTCGGGTTGTTGGTTCTGGTATATTGCTAAACACATTAGAAAAAACCGATGGCAACAGCATTGAGCAAGAAGTGCAAGTATCTACACAAAATCCTAAAAAAACGTGCATTTTTCAGTGGGATTTTCTCCAAAACTAAGGGATTCCCTGATTGTTTAGACCGGATTTCGGATGTATCATTCTGTGTAAAGGTACTTGCACCAAAACTGAACACTCTTGAAGAGCACGCATAATCCAAGCTGCCACACATAGACCAGGTTTCACTGGTTGCGGCGGATCCCATTCAGGGTCCACAATTGAGGATACTGAGATGCAACAACAGCGACTGAGACACCCAATCAGCAAGAGCGGCCAGGCAGGCATGCGTGGTTTCGCATTGATGGATGTTGCTACCGGGGCGGCCATCATGGGGATTGTCGTAGTCGGCACCATGTTCTTCTTTTCATATGGTCAGAAACAGATTCAAGGAAATGCCCGGGAACGGGCCGCCTACGATCTGCTTCATAATAGGGTAGAAGAATTAGTGGCTGCTGGTTATGACAAGGCAGTGGCCCGCACGGATACGGGGCTCGTGGCGTACAATGTTGATGCTGCGAGGATAACGTCCGTGAGTTATGTTGATGACCCTGCAGATTCCCTGGGCGTCGCTGACACCGATGGAAATCTTGATTATAAAGACATACAAGTAGAAGTCACCTATCTGGCTAAGACAATTAGCGCGCAGATGTACATGTATCCTGAAGAATAGGATGAGGCCCTCAATGATTTCGAGACCCCGCACTAATGAAAAAGGATTCACACTGGTCGAGACAACCATGTCGATTATGGCCAGTACGATTCTACTATTAACAGTCCTTAGCCTGGTCAACATCACTCAGAACGAGTGGAAAAAGGGAAATTCGCTACAGTATTTAACACATGAACTTGATTTTGCTATAAAGAACATCTCACAGGAAGTTCATGCATCCAGCATAAACTCGGTGGCCATATCAGCATGGGGGGACACCTTGAAGCTGGACGCTGACAGAAGTCTCTACAAAGATGCCGACAACAATCTCGTGTTTAAACGCGGTACAGTCACCTTCCCGTATCTTGAAGAAATTGTAGAGAGTTTTTACGTAGATTCACCGGTCGTTTTGGCCTCCGGTGACACCGTGAATTCAGTGGGGATAACCTTAGTAGTCAAAAAGGACCGGGCCAAAGATTCGACCTGGGTTCTTATCACCCCAAGGGAGCAAGAGTAACCCATGATGATCCGGTTAATATCTCAATTATTGCAGGCGTTCCGGAGCGAGCGCGGATCGGCGACCCCCACGCTGGTATTGATGTCGAGTGTGCTGGCCATAAGCGGTGGCGCGTTCATGACGGTGGCGGTCCAGCACGAGCAACAGATGCAGACGTCCATCCAAGAGTCACATGCAACGTCCGAAGCGGAGCGCGAGGTACAGCGGACCCTTTGGCGTATTGGTCACACGGATCCGGATTCATGGGACCAGTGGGCCTCGGTCAGCGACTCGTTGACCACTGCGGCTTTTGATAGCGCAACCGGATTGTTGACGGTTACTGCCACCGTGGGAACTATTACCGACACTATTAAGGTTTATGTTAATTACGATCCTATTCCTTCGGACCAGATCGATCATTTGATGGCTTACACCTCCGAACAGTACGGATTTGGTGATCTTGGGGAAACGAGCTATCAGCCTGGTTATGAGCCTGCAAAGGTGGATGCAAAGGCGAAGATGGACTGGGGCACGTACCTGCAAATGGCCGACTACACCTATGACTACGATCAGGTTTTTGATGGTCAAATGGCCGATGGACTCCATGTCGTGAGTGGCGTCGTGTGGTTGATGCCCGGCACGAAACTTAACGGATCCATTGTGGCCCTGCACGGCATAACAGCGATCGGCGATGTAGAAGTTACTGCGGGGGCGGCCACCGATTCTTCATATTATCCTGCGCTGGCCTCGGCCCAAGGCTGGATTGTCTCTATGCCGACCATTGACGAAGAAGAAGTTTGGGCATACTACGAAGCGCTCTACGAGGGCGACGATCTTAGGACCGCATTCAGGACGCTCTTTGACATACCTGACTTTCACGGCGTGTTATTTTCAAAACAGGGCCAGCAACTCATGTCTACGGATGTGGACGGAATGCTGATCGGCGAATATATCTACTTGTATGATGCGTATACACTGTCATATAACGCTAAGTATATGAACCCCCCTCCTGGCATGACCCTCTGGCCGGAAAGATATCAACCCGTCATCACGGAGTGGATTGAGGAGGAGCAGACGGGTAGTGACGCGCCGCCGACAACCCCCACTGTGTATTCAGATACCCAGGTAAACTCGATTCAGTAACAGTTGAAAATCGAACTATCCTCAACGATACAAATGAGATCAGGTGCACCTTCCAATACTCTTTCGAGAGCGGATGAATGCACCTGATTTTTTTGTATATTGATCGTCCCCTCTCATTCCTCGCG
>JABIQT010000847.1 GCA_018667995.1 Candidatus Latescibacterota bacterium | reverse complement strand
GTAGTATCGGCATCTGGTGCCGTCCGATCAGGAACCGCTGGGAAGCATAGACGTAGGGCGACTTCGCCGACCCTGGTGTGCATGCGACTCTGAGGCGGTCGTCGTTTGCCAGTATTAGAAAACTCAGGGCCGATGCCACGTCCTGAGCGATTCGAAATTTCCGTCCGCCGTCCATGCCCTCCATTGAAGCGCTGGCGTCGAGCAATAAATGGACGTGGTGGTATTCCTGGTCGTGAAATGTCTTGGTGAAAGGACTGTTAAGCCTGGCCAGAAGATGCCAATCCAGGTAGCGCAGGTCGTCGCCCGGGTCGTAGCTGCGATGCCCTGCGAATTCAACAGCGCCACCAGTGCGGCGTACCATTCGCTCTCCGCCACCGGAGCCACGCAGGCGCCGCAGGTGGTCTATGCGATACTTTTCGAGTAACTTGAAATAGTATGCGTCACTGATGTCATCTGGAAGTGTGCGGAAATGACGGTCGGCCATTACTTGGAAACACGATCTATAATCTGAACCAACAGGTCATCGGATCGCTTCTCTTCCGACTCGGCTTCAAAGTTAAGAATCAATCTATGCCGCAACGCCGGAAGAACGACGGATTGGACATCTTCGATTGTTACAATGGCTCTGTCGGCAAGTAGACTCAACACCTTGGCAGCGAGCACCAACGCCTGTGCGCCGCGCGGACTGGCCCCATATTCAATATATCGCTTTGCGCCGACCTCTCGCTCCTCGTCATTCCCAAACCACCTGTGTCTTCGCTGAATACTCTCCTCGTGTGTAGCCATGACAATTTTGAGCATGTATTCGCGCGCCTCGGGATCGATTAATACTCCGCGGACAATACCCCGCAGGTAGCTTACGCGTCGCTGTCGTAGTGCGATCAGATCCGTAAGGTCCTCGGGGTTGAGCGTGTCTTCCTCATTCGTCCCGTCCACATTGCTCTTATTACCGGTCTTTTCGTTCCACCAGGCATCCGTATCTGATCTTGCCAGGGCCGCGTTTACTGCAGACTCGTAGTCGCCGGTCCCTGTTGTGAGGTCCACGATACGGCTCAGTTCTTCACGATCGGGGTAGGGGATCAGGAGTTTGAAGAAGAATCGGTCTATCTGAGCCTCTGGAAGTGGATAGGTGCCCTCCATTTCCAGAGGGTTCTGTGTCGCGAGCACAAAGAAGGGGGGAGGCAAGGGCCGTGTTTCACCACCCGCGGTGACCTGGTGTTCAGCCATGGCCTCCAGAAGTGCGGACTGTGTTTTCGGCATGGCTCGGTTGATTTCGTCGGCCAGGAGTATGTGCGTGAATACTGGGCCAGGACGAAACTCCATTCTTCTACCGCCATGCTCCTCTTCGACGAGCATGTCTGTTCCCACAATGTCCGCCGGCATAAGATCCGGTGTGAACTGTATCCGTGAAAAGGAGAGCCCGAGCGTCCGGGACAATGTCTTAACCAGATGGGTTTTGCCCACGCCAGGCACTCCCTCGAGAAGGACATGTCCATCCGCAAAAAACGCCACCAGGGTCTGACGGACGATCTCCGAATACCCGATCACGGCCTTCCCGATCTCGGCTTCTATGGCCTCGAATTCGTTTCTGAAGGCGGTTATGTCTTTCTGATCCAACTTCGTGTCTTGAGTCATGGTTTACTCAGTAACCTTTTCATAGTCTCCGCATAGGCGCGGGGTATTCGCTGCGTAATCACCGGATCTGCCGTAGTCACGTTCGCATCTTTTGGATCGATCTCAACCATTGCGTTGAAAGGGCGCGGACGATATGGCTGTTCCGATTCCTTGCCGGGGGAGTTGTCGTCGATCTGATCCACCTGCAACTCCAAGTTCCTGGCATTAGATGCCAGATCCACGGACACATCCGTTGCCTTCCCCATAAGTCCTTCACCACCACCTCGACTGACTCGCGCCTGTTGAGAGCCTCCAGCACCTTCATCGCTTGGAGGGGCATCCTGGTTGTCTGAGGTGTTTTTCGGTTCTCCTTGAGGGGAAGAGTCTCCTGAACCAGGTGCTGTCTGCGGTTCTGATGTCTGCTGAGTGCCTCGGCCAGAGGCCACATCGGGGGCGGTTGCCTGTGCGACAGCGTCCTCGGACGGAGCAGAAGCCAATGCCTCTTCAGGTATTGGATCCTCAGACAGACCTGGATTTTGTTGTTCCCCGTCTGACATTTCACCGCCAAATAACTCCGCCAACTCCGCTACCAATTCTTGAATCGTCGACTGCTCATTTCCATGTTCAGGGGAATCTGGAGGATCAAGCCCCGAGGGCTGATCCTCCTGAGGCACGTCTGGTGGCGGTACGGTGTTCAGGTCCGGCTGCTTGGCGTTCTGTTCATCGGCTGCAAGATCAAACTGTGATTCTGGCTCTCCAGGAGTATCGGCACCGTACTGAGGTGTCTGCGTGGTGCCATCGGGGTCCGGCGCGCCCCGGTATTCCGAGTCCGCATCTATTTCGGTAGCCGTGGTACCTTCGGCAAAGTGATAGAAGTCAAACTGATTCGGGCTGTCGTCCAGGTAATTCATCATAGCTGCTCCGAGGAGTACACAGAGCATAAGAATAGTCGACTGTTTGGCTATGCTAGCACCTGAGACAGGTATGTGGGCTTGGATGTCCAGGCCAAGCACGTAGAGCCCCAGTTGGCGGCGCAGCCAGTCAAACAGCCTCGGCCTCTGTACTTCATGTCCCGACCTATAGTATTCATAGGTTCGCATCAGACGATGAAGATTCCCGCCCCCGTTGGTTGGATGCGCATCGTCCGCCAGTATCTGGATCACTCCCGAATCAGAAGCCTTTTGGAGCAATAGCAACATAAGATATATACAGCACACCATCTCCAGTGCAAATATAACAGCCGTGGCTAATCCGGGTTGCCGCCATGCGTAAACGGCGGCCACAATGAGACCACAGCTCAAGCAGACCACGCACCCTACTGCGGCCAGTCCCTGTATGGCATCACGAGCGGATATACGGGCTTTGATAGCGCCCAAGCCCTCCTCGATCGTCAATGCCAGATCCTGCGGATGGCCCCGTGACTTTCGTACACGATAGATCGTGATACCGATGAGCGCCAGAAGGGGTAACAAGCCCAATGTAAGCAGGTCGAGTGACATACGCGGAGGTGTCTCAGGTTGTCGTACGTGCGTGGGCTGAACTACAATCAGGAACCAGACTCCGGACGATCATTAAATTTCCCGTCCACGTCCCAGCTTAGAAGGTAGATTTCATAGTAACTACGTGATCGCATGTTGTCAAGAATACCACCATATGGGTTACGCGTACCAATCCGAGTGAGATAGGCGAAACATGGCGGTCGATTTTGGAGTGATTCCTTCTATGGCCGTCGAATCTGGCTTTTACAGTGGCCCAGGATCGTATCAGTTTTACCATGAGTCATGATTAATCAGGAGAGGAAAGCAACGGTGGTAACGGTGTCATGGGGGATTCAGGCAGTATTGGGAGTGAGAATCTGTGGATGTGTCAGCTAGTGCTCGAAATCAAAACTGTTCTCGATGATTTTGGAGTAAGGATAGAGATCCGCCCGCTACACTTATGTCCACCCAGACTGGGTCTCTGATGCATCCAGGTCGCCACGGATCGATTTCGACCCAGGAGTCTCAACGGGAACAAGCGCACCTAGCGCCAGTTGCTCTTGCCTGAAAAACCCACCAATCCTGCGCCCTGGGGGATATTCTGACCTTTGACGTCCCTGACGAAATCCTCGATGCCAAGCAGCGCAGGAACCAGATACTCACGAGTTCCTGCCTTGCCCATATGGCCGGCACGAAGAACCGTTTTACCGTATGATCCCATCCCGACCGCGACCAGGATATCGTGCTGCTTAAGGAGGTAATCTCTAAGCTCCAGATTGTCCGCCATGTCGTCTCTGATCCTGAATGTCGTAACCGTGGGCGAGGCTATGTCGTCCGAGGCGATTGGATCGAATCCAAGATTTCTTATGC
>JABIQT010000552.1 GCA_018667995.1 Candidatus Latescibacterota bacterium | reverse complement strand
TGGGACAGGTAAGGAGTTGGTGGCAAAAGCACTCTACCAGAACAGCCATCGCAAGGACCGCCCCCTCGTTATCCTCTCATGCAACGCTCTATCCGAAGGCGTCATCGACAGCGAGTTATTCGGCCACGAGAAAGGCGCATTCTCCAGTGCTGTTCGGGCGCGTCCTGGTCGGTTTGAACTGGCGGATCAAGGAACCCTATTTCTTGATGAAGTAGGCGAGCTAACACCACTGATCCAACTAAAGCTACTACGGCTGCTCCAGGACGGAGAGTTTACTCGTGTCGGAGGCAACCAACACCTGAAGGCAGACGTCCGACTCATCGCCGCCACGAATCGCAACCTGGAGGAAGCTGTGGCCGAAGGGCAATTCAGGGAAGATCTGTACTACCGTTTGAAGGTCATCACACTGCACGTTCCTCCCCTCCGTGAGAGGAAAGAGGATCTTCCGCTTCTAATCGAGCATTTCATGCGTGTTTTCTGTGAACGCGAGGGCAAGGGAATCGATCGAATAGCGCCCGTCGCCTTCGAGATGTTATCTACTTACCATTGGCCGGGAAACATCAGAGAGTTGGAGAACTGCATTGAAGGCATGATCGTAATGACCAGGGAGTCGGTCCTGAACATGGATGACGTACCGGAGTATATTAGGCGGACACATAGATCCCATGATTCCGGGGCCCAAGTCCTGCCAACCACCACATTAGATCCTCAACTCTTGTCGACCGACCTTATTCGTTCTCTTATCCGGTCACTCGCATCGAGGCACGGTATGAACATCGCCACAGTAGACGACGATCTGGTACAGGAACTAGCGAAAACAGACTGGCAAGGCGACCGCCTTACGCTCCGCCGATGCCTTGAAATGATGATTCTCCTTAATGAAACCGGCACCCTTCGTGTCGAAGACATTCCGGCTGAATTTCGTTCGACCAAGAGCCCTGCCATGTCGGGCAATGAGAAGGATCCCACTGCAGTACCGATCCATGTTGGAATGACTATGTCCGACGCCGAAAGACAACTAATCCAAGCTACCCTTACCGCGCATGGTCACAACAAGACTCAAACCGCACGGGTGCTCAACATTGGCCTGAGAACGCTATTTCGGAAAATCAAAGAATACGGTCTGCAGTGACACAAACAGCGCTAAATCGATGGTGGATAGTTGTTGTAGATTAACTTAAGGAGTTCCCTTGTGAACGAGTGGCGTGTTTTAGTCATTGATGCGGAGGAGGAAAGCCGTAGACTTGTCGCCGTGACCTTGCGCGATGAAGCTTTTTCCGTGCTGGAGGCATCAGACGGGGAGGGGGCGCTGCGAATTGCCCGAGATACCATTCCTGACCTCATTCTCCTTGATTTGGCCCTTCCCGATACGGACCCGATTCGGCTCCTTAGAATGTTGCGAAAACGCTGTCCGGATGTAGATATCATGTTAACGACACGTCAACGTGAAATGCCATCTCAGGCCGATGAACCAGGAGTGGACGACTATATTGAGAAACCTATCGATACTTCAGATCTCATTTCGAAGGTACGGTCACTAGAAATCCGTCGGCATTTCCTAAAGGACGTACAGTTCATCGGCAAGAATGAGAAGATAGTCCAGATGATGGAAACGGTGCTCCAGATTGCCCCCACCGATATTCGAGTCATGATTACGGGCGAGAGCGGCACTGGAAAAGATCTCATCGCGAGAGCCATTCACGAACATAGCCGGCGAAAAACCGGTCCGTACGTTCCTATAAACTGTGGGGCACTGGCCGAGGGAGTACTCGAAAGTGAACTGTTCGGCCACGAGAAGGGGGCATTTACAAACGCTTTGACCCAGCGTAAGGGGGTCTTCGAGCAGGCCGACAAAGGAACCATCTTCCTCGATGAAGTAGGTGAGATGCCCATCTCCACTCAGGTAAAGTTACTAAGAGTTCTCGAACAACAGCAATTCCTGCGGGTAGGTGGATCCCGACCGGTTCAAACGGATGTACGCGTTGTTTCTGCCACCAACAAGGACCTTGAAGGCGCAATTGCCGATGGCACCTTTCGCAGGGACCTGTTTTACCGTCTCAACGCGGTACCGCTCCACCTTCCGGCTCTACGCGAGCGACGCGATGATATTCCAAGGCTTCTACATCAACTTGGAGAGGCCGCACAGAAACAGCACGGCACGAAATTCCCTGGATTTGACGAGGAAGCACTCGCCGTTCTAATTCGGTACGACTGGCCGGGAAATATCCGACAGATGCAGCATCTGATAGACAGACTGGTGGTCACCATGAATGGCAAAATTGTCCAGACCGCGGACCTGCCAGAAGCAATCTATTCGCCAGCCCAGATGGATCGGGGGCTGCCTGTCCCAGTCAACAAGAGCCGTGAAGAGCTCGAACGAGAGATGTTATACAAGATTCTGTGGGAACTGCGGGTTATGATGGGCGACCTACCTGACAGGGTGGTAGAAGCATTGAGTGGTCAGCCGTCGCCGTCGTTTCCTATACAGGAACGGCGGGACCTACCCGTTGTCGGGAGCAGACAGCCCTTAACACCTATCGAACCCTCGACGGAGGTAGAGCTGGGTACCTGGGACGACATACAGAAAGAGGCTATTGCGCGCGCGCTCGATCTCTACGACGGAAATCGGGAGAAAGCCGCGCAGCACCTGGACATCGGTGTGAGAACCATATACCGCAAGATCGAGAAGTTTGGACTTGATCGCGAGGAAGCCGATCAACCATAGCAAAGGTATCGGATCCGGGCAAAAAACTTGACAGACTTTAATCACTCTATATA
>JABIQT010000442.1 GCA_018667995.1 Candidatus Latescibacterota bacterium | reverse complement strand
GGTCGCGCCTCGAGATCAGCTTCGTCAACTTCCTCTTCTTCAATTTCAATTAACTCAGCTCCGTACTCCTCCTGCTGCTCCACCTCAAAACCAAATTCATCAGCCACAGTCACGATCGTAGCCATGTCCAGTCTCTGATTGATGGTAACCATCAGACCAAGTTCGAGACATTTAGAAACAATCTCATTGGGCCCGATTTCCAGGTGTTCGGCCAGTTCTCCTGCAGAGATGAATTCCGGAACCTTGATGAGACTAATCTCTTCGACCTCATCGGAATCGGAGACTACTTCGTCCTTGCGACGTCGACGCTTTGTCTTTCCGCTGTCCATCTGAGCCAATGTTTTTCTGACGCTGGCTTCCACTTCCTTCTGATCGACTTTACGTTTCTTTTTCCCTCTACGACGCTTGCCTTTGTCGCCCTGAGAATCCGGCGCACCACTGCTTGCTGCCGCAGCTTTCTTTGCTGGAGTCGCCGCCGCAGCCGTCGCAGCTACGGTGGTGTCCGATTGGCCCGAGGGCTTTGCCTTTGCCTTCTTAGCAGTCCCCTTCTGACTAGACTCGCTCTTCTTTTCGGTTTCGACCTTCTTCGCTTTCGCGGCCTTCTCAGCCTGCGCGGTTTTCTCGGCCTGAGCGGCATTATCGCTCATCTTCTTTTTACGAGCTTGTTCTTCACGAGCTTTGTTGCGTTCTTCTTCAAATTTCATATTGACGTCAAGGACCATCTTGTCGTCCATTACGCTCATGTGACTCTTCACATCGTACTTGAGCTCGCGCAACATAGCTACCAACGCTTCACTCGAGATATTATAGTCGCGTGCTAACTCATATATTCTTCGTTTCGGCATACGCCTTCACCCCTTTCCTCACTTGATCCTCCCGGCTTGGGGGGATGTGTTGCCGGTTTTCTTCAGCATACCATCAGCAAAATGACGGTCGTTGATAACTACGACTGACCGGGGCGCTCCATGAAAGCAGACGCCATATTCATCCTGGGTGTGTTGCTCAATAAACGGCACTTCAAATCGCGTGCTTAACTTCATGAACTGTTTTTTCGTCCCGTCCGAAGAATCACTCGCTATCAATACCAATCTGGCCTTTCCAGATCGAATCGAGCCTTCCACAGCCGTGGCACCGGCCCGTGCTTTCCGCGAACGGAGGGCCAGACCCAGCAATCCGAGTATGGATGTATTGGTCTGGTACGTTACCTTCGGAAATACCTTACTGTGGGCCATGTTTTGTCCCAATCCTCAATAGAGCCTACTCCTGAACAGTGGCCAACATCTTCTCGGCCGTAGCCTTGCCAATGCCCGGTATGGATGTCAGCGAATCAACATCACTGGATTTTAGATCGTCTACTGTGGAGATTCCGGCTTCCGAGAGACGTTCAACCATTTTCGGAGTTAAGCCGTCAACCTGGTCGAGCGTGGACGAACCTTCGAGTATCTCTGATTCATCATCATCTGTTTCCGTCCCAAATGTTTCCGCCATCAACTGTCTTTCGAGATCTGACCGTTTTATCAGATCGATGTTCCATCCGGTCAGTTTGGCAGCTAGACGGGCATTCTGTCCGGACTTTCCGATAGCAAGCGAAAGCTGGTCATCCTCAACGACCACACGCATTTTCTTCTCTTCGATGTCAAGGATGTTGACTTGCGATACTTGAGCCGGCCGTAGTGCCTGAGTAACAAATGTCGTTGGATCACTGCTCCAGGGCACAATGTCTATCCGTTCGTTGTTCAATTCGCGAACCACGGCCTGCACCCGAGTGCCCTTCATACCGACACATGCTCCAACTGCATCGACTCGGTCATCATGGGAGAACACAGCTATCTTGGAGCGATCACCCGGCTCACGTGCAACCGCTTTGACTTCAACGATACCTTCATGTATTTCAGGAACTTCGGTTCGAAACAGTAGATTTAGAAACTCCGGATGGGCTCTGGAGAGAATTATCTGAGGGCCCTTTGTAGAACGCTGGACTTCGTATATATAAGCACGAATGGTTTCGCTCTGCCGGTACTTCTCACGCCGAATCTGTTCGCGCCAGGGCAACAATGCCTCGGCTCGCTCCATCTTGACGATGATGTTTCCGCGATCCACCTGTTGAACACTTCCGGTAATTACCTCGCCCACCCGGTCTTTATAATTCTCATAGATATTCTCGCGTTCTGCTTCACGTACACGTTGAACGACAACCTGTTTCACCGCCTGGATTGCATTACGGCCAAAATCTTCGAAGGCGAGATCCTGCACCAATTCCTCTCCGACGTTTATATCTGGATTGATCTTTCGAGCATCTTCCAGGCTGATTTCATTTTCAGGATCTTCGATTTCCTCTACTACGTCCATATAGGATGTCATCTCCATCTGTCCCGTATCCTCATCGATGGTAACAACAATCCTCTCCCCAACCTCAAACCGTTTTCGGGCTGCAGCGACGAGTCCCATTTTCAGAGTATCCCAAACGAGATCCCGCTCTATATTCTTTTCGCGCATTATTTGCCCAAGGGCTTCTACAACTTCATAGTTCATGAAAAGTACTCCTCCTTCGTCTACCTGACCGGTGATTTACCTGCAAATATCACCAAACCAGTTCTCGAAGGGCCTTTGTTATGTCTTTCAACGGGATTTGTCGTGGTTTGTCGTCTACCAGAAGTGTAACAACTTTGTCGCTGCAATCCTCAAGACGACCGATGTGCTCCATCTTACCTTCTACAGGGATCTGAGTCGTGATTCTTACCAACTTACCTAAAGCCCGATTGTAGTCGCGAACATATTTAAAGGGCCGATCCAATCCGGGCGAACTAACCTCCAATGTATACTTGTACGGAATCGGATCCTCGACATCCATAATATCCGAGAGTTCCCGATTGATGGTGACACAGTCCTGAAGCGTCACCTTCGACGGTTTCTCAATGAGGACCCTGAGTATATAATTGCCCCGTCCGCCCACCAATTCCAGGTCCACCAACTCCATCCCAGAGGCGGATATCAGCGGTTCTGCGATAACACGTACCCGATCCAAGATTTCCTCGTGCTCTTCGCTCATAATGGTCTTGGCTTCGTCTAATCTCGTCGACATTCCAGAATTTAGCTGAACAATTGCACACAAAAAAAGCGGGCACTACTTCGCCCACTCTACGCAGACCGCCATAATATATAAGAGTCAAATGTGTCACGCAAGGGAAAATTTGTGCTGTCAGGCCTACTCAGAATGCGCGCAAAGCCATGGTATTCAGAGAGATGCTACGGCAACTGTGAAAACTCGAATAGTTACTTGTCAAACGTGTTTTCATAGCATACAATTGCACTTGTATCCCATTCGATTTCAAAATGGAGCCGCCATGGAGAAGGCAGTCTGCTACATAAGAATCGGGCCCGAAGAAGAACGATTTGGACCGTCCGCAGACGATCAGCAGGATGCCTTGGTTGCATACTGCAAAATAAATGATCTCGATGTCGTCACGACCGTGAAGGACGAGAGTGTCTCCGGTAGTCTTCCTGTGAACCAGCGCCTCGGTGGCAATGACCTGGAGAACATCATGGAAAGCAGCGGAGTCACTAACATCGTCTGTTTCCGGCTCGACAGGTTATTCAAGAATGCCATTGAGGCTGACGGCCACCTGCAATCCTGGACGGACCGTGGTGTGGTACTCCACATTGTAGATATGGGCGGAGTTGGATGTAACACAGGCGCCGAACATGGACCGCCAATGATGCGGATCCTTTCCGGTTTCGCTCAACTGGAAAGGGACATGGCTTCAGAGCGAACGCGATCGGCAATAGCCGTAAAGAAAGCCAATCGTTTTGTATACGGCGCTACCCCTTACGGCTACGATCAGGACGGAAACCAGCTTACAGTCAATGAGAAAGAACAGGCTATCGTCAAGTCGGTTCGATCCTGGCATGAAGAAGGCTGGAGCTTGAGAAAGATAGCCAATAAACTGAACGATACGAAGGTCCCCACTAAGCGCGCTGGCACGAAAAGAAATGCAACAAAATGGTATGCGTCCACGGTCCGCTATCTCCTCGCCAATCCACTCTATTCAGGTGCTTCAGAGGACTCCACTGAGCAGAATCCCGGAGCGGGAGAATGACTATTCTTGTTGTAGATGATGAACGCTCTATTCGTGATATCATTAAGCGTTACATGGAGGAGATCGGATTTGTCGTTCTGGTAGCATCTCGAGGAGAAGAAGCGAGGCAAATCTGTACCGACAGACAACTCCATATAGATTTCATCCTATTGGATCTAAATATCCCGGACGATAATTCCTATACCCTTGGACTCCAACTTATGGATGCCAATCCAGATGCGCATCTGGTCTATATGTCTGCGGATAGGGACTTGTATTTTGATCAAGAGAATAACGTCATCGAATCTGCCGACTTCCTTGAGAAGCCATTCACACTCATCGAGTTGGAAGACTTGATCCGTCTACGTAGCTCATAGATTCCTTGCTGCGGATGAGTGTTGTCTATGATTTCCCCTTGAGCCTTGTTTTGGGGTACAGGGGATCGGTTCTTGAAAACGGGTTTTTCCTACGATAGGATGTCAATGAACTCACTGATAAGAAATCTCAAACAACAAACCAAGTTGGGGATGGTCACTTCGGGAGATCTATAATGTTGATTCAGATCTGGTGGGCCATCCGTTGGACCATCTGGGAACTATCCGGTATCAGAGCCATATGGGAGAAAATACGTCCGCCAGAAACGGTCGGTCGTAAACCCGCAACTCTGGGACTATGGTGTGCCGCCCTATACATAGCCTTCTTCAGCCTCGTGTCAAATCGGTACGAGAATAAGGTGATCATCATAAATACTCGGGCAACAGCGCTTTTCAGCCAGATCAACTCGGTTGCCAGCCCCACGACAAGACGTGAGCTGGCATTCAATCAGATTCCGCTGGTTCAGCGTATGAATTGCCCAGTAGAGCCAAGTTTCTGGAACCCCGCCCGTACTATCTATTCCTTGGTTGGATCTCCAACATTTCACTGGCCCTCCGCCGAAATGTTACGCATGCCTCTTGCTGACGTGATGGAAGCTGAAAGTGATAGTCTCCAGGGGATTACACTCATTCAGGGATATATTCCAAATATAAACTTGTACAGTGCGGGGTTGAGCGGAGCAGACATGAGTGGGGCGACCCTCACGGGATCGAACCTGATTGAAGCCGACCTCACAGAAGCCAGTCTATCCTTCATACGGCTGGACCGGACATCTCTAATAGAGGCGGATTTTACCGGAGCATCATTGCCGTACAGCGATATGTCCTATGCTGATGCCGCAGATATTAACCTAAGTAGTGCGATATTGCATCACGCAAATCTAACCGAGACCAGCTTGACCGATGCCACGCTTATTGGAGCGGAACTCAATGGAGCCAATCTGTCCCGTGCCGATTTGACGGGAGCGATCATGATTGGGGCGGACCTGTCGGAGGCCATATTCGTGGACGCGGACCTGTCGGGCACCTTCTTCAGTGGCGCCAATTTGGCGGGAGCCGACCTGACCGGAGCGAATCTGTCCGCATCTGATCTGAACTGGGCCTCGAACCTAACTGTCACACAGCTATCCAAGGCAGGCTCGCTAAACGGGGCTCAAATGGATGATTTTCTTCGGTCACAACTTGAGAAGGAATTCCCAGAATTGTTTACCAGGGACCTTGACGCATTGTAGCACCATTGGTTCAGTGGTAATTCCTAATCCTACTCACGAGGCCCGTCGTGAGATCTTCGTCTAACGCATCGATCGTTCGGCAGATCCCGGTTGCTACTAAGAAACAGTCGGTGAACGGCAAATACTCGATCACATTTTCCGGAGTGATTCCGCTGGCAACCGCCAAGGGTTCACGTCCGACACCGGACCTCATACTTCGAATCTTGACGGGATTCGCAGACAGGCCCGTTCCTGGCCCACTGGTAGTTACTACGTCTACAAACGGCAGTGCCACGCGCGCAGCTGTTTCGACATCCTCTACGACACGTTGATACTTGAAAGCCACGCCCCCGAAATATAACCCGCGCCAACCGCTATCTTGAATCGCTCGAAGTACCTTCTCCGCACCGGGTTGCTCTACGCAGGACTCCTCGATCAGAGCGTTATCGACCCAGACTCCCCCTACCTTGGAGTCGACCTCCCCAAACACTCGGTTTGGTTCGAGATCTAAACAGTTCACACCTATCCAGAATTCCGGAATGGCCTCGACGCAGTTGGCATGTACCGCAAGTAGTGTCTGCCATGTGAGATCGTGATTAATCAGAAAGACACCGTCTGCTTGAGACCGTTTTGCCAACCGGGTATTCTCAATCGCCTGCTCTGTGTTGACAACGTGAATAACGGGCAAGACCACATGACGGTTACAGAATACTTCGCGGAACCTGCTCATACATTCACTCCTGCCGGAAGGATCCTAGATAACTCGCAACCTCGGATGCACATTCTGCGCCTTTCAGCAGGGCCATAGGAACATCACGGTCCGTAAGATACGAGACCAGGAAGGCCGCTTGGAATGCGTCGCCACATCCTGTCGTGTCCACGATACGTGGGAGAGGTATCGCCCTCTGTCGACTGACGAGGCTTCTATGCACGGCAGCACTTCCTTCCGCGCCCAGCGTCACGACAATCACTCCGTCGTACTTTTCTGTGAAAGGCGCCAGGTAGTCTATGGTCTGCTCATTGCCACTGATAAAGAGAAGATCAAGGAATCGTGCGTATACTGTAATCTCCGACCAATTGGAACAATAGTCCTGCCAATCTCCGAAATCGGCAACCCGGAAGTTGTCGAACTGGGACGACAGCAGAAGAGGCACAAAACGAAAAGGACTGCTCCGGTCAATCATCGTAACGAGTACATCCTGGTCGCCGATAAATTGAAGTTCACACGGAGTTAACTCAAACTTATCCAGGATGTTGCGATGATACCCACCTTCTGGATAGCTGCGTTCTCCCTCATCATTTACATTAATCACGCACGTCGCGGTCGCCCCATTAACCGGAGCGACGAACTCGGTCAGAACTCCCTGTTTGGAGAGTTCGTTTAGGACACGATCAGCTTCAACGTCAGAACCAACGCGACTAATAAGGGCGACGGAATCGAGACCATTTCTTCGCGCATGCACTGCGAAATTTAGAGATATCCCTCCAACAAAACTCCGGCCGTGCCTAGAATATAGATCAATGGTGCTTTCGCCGACCGAGACGAGACGCATAGGACGTTCACCCTAAATAAAAAGCCGATGGAGTAATCCATCGGCTTGAACCAAAATACGCCAGAGAGGATTCGAACCTCTGACCTACAGCTTCGGAGGCTGTTGCTCTATCCAGCTGAGCTACTGGCGCGTATCAACAGCCGCTATAATAACTATCGGACCTTAGCATGTCAATCGCTTTGTACCGGCCCATCTCGTTACACCGGAAGGGCCAGCACGCCATCCTCAGCGGTTTCATTTACCTCAGCCTCAACGAATGTATTGATCAGATCGTCGTCGCCAGGGAGGTGCACTTTCAGATGAGGATCAGTGTGTCCCGTCAACCTTCCCGTGGCATCTCTTTCTTCAACAAGCACCCTGACTTTTCGCCCCAATTGATGGGTTGAATACTGGCGACTCAGATGCACGCTGAGATCCCGCAATGCTTTACTTCGCTCCTTGATTGCATCGGGGTGAACCTGGCCCGGATATTTTGCGGCCACGGTCTTGTCGCGTCTGGAGTAACTGAAGACATGAAGATATGAAAACGGCATGCTTTCGAGCCATGAATACATGGCATTGAAATGTGCATCAGTCTCGCCCGGAAATCCGACCATAATGTCTGTACCAAGCCCGATATCAGGCATTAAGTTTGCCAGTTTTGTCAATAGATTCTCGACCATGCCTGTGGTATAAGTACGTTTCATCAGATCCAGAATCTCATCGTGCCCATGCTGGACCGCCAGATGGAGATAGCGACATAGAGGATTGGAGGGATCCGCCATCATCTCTATCATGGCATCAGTTATGGCTGTAGGCCAGATAGAACTCAGTCGCAAACGCGGAATCCTGCGAATAGCTACGAGATCTTTTAGGACATCTGTGAGCGTGATGTCCACATCAAGATCAGTACCGTATTCACCGATGTGCACTCCCGTGAGAATGACCTCTTTGAATCCTCCGTCCAACAGACTCCTGCTCTGGTCCAGCACCTGTTCAATAGGTCGGCTTCGATGCCGACCTCGAGCCCACGGAATGATGCAGAACGAACAGAACTGATCGCAGCCGTCCTGGATCCGCAATGTCGCCCGCGTTCTGCCTTCAAAAGAATGGGCATCCATCCGATTGTCGAATGAATCAAGCTCTGAACGGCGAGATACGTGCATTTCAGGAGGGCTCGCCGGAAGCTTCTCGAGTACGTAGTCGACTATTTTTCCTTTTTCCGCGTTTCCAAGTACCAGATCAATGCCATCAATTTCGAGGAGTTTCTCCGCACTGGTCTGCGCGTAGCAGCCTGTAGCCACCACGGTAGCATCAGGCGCAGATCGGATCGCCCGACGCAGCTTTTGCCGGCCGCGATAGTCGGCGTTCGCCGTCACCGTACACGTATTGACCACGTAGACATCGGCTATCTCGGAGTAGGGTACGACATCGAATCCACGCATCACGAACTGTTCGCGTATGGCATCCGTCTCGTACTGATTGAGCCGACATCCAAGTGTGTACAGGGCAACTGTTGGGTTATTTATTGCCATCGGATTTCCAAAAAAAAACGGGCCGCTGCAAAAGCCTCATTCACAAAGCTCTGCCGGCGGCCCGTCCCTCACTGATTCAGATATAGCTATTCCTTGGCAGCTTCTTCAGCTTTGTCTTCGACTGCCTCAGTCTCAACCTCAACTGAATCGTCGCTCTCCGTTTTTGCGTCCACTTTGGTCTCCGCAGGTTTGGCCTCTTCGACCTCCTCCGGTGCAGGCTTCTCTGTAGCAGCGACCTCAGCAGGTGGTTTCTCAGCGGCTTCACCCTCCTGAAGCTCCGTTCCAAGATCGATTACATCCCCGATGCTGGTGGTTTCTATAGGATGGCTCTCAAGGTACCCATCGATCTCATTGCGCTCGCGATCCTTGAAAAATGACTTAACACTGAGCACAATCCGACGGTTCTTTGCGTCGAATTCAATGACTTTCAGCGGAATGTCGTCACCTTCGTTGAATGCGTCAGCCGGACGCTTGATATCCGGATGATTCAACTGTGATATAGGTACGAATCCTTCCACGTCATTGGGCAATTCGACGACCACACCACGATCCAGTAACCGGACTATTTTTCCAGTGGTTTCTGTATCGATCGGGAATACCTCGGAAAGTGACAACCAAGGATCATCCTCAACCTGCTTGATTCCAAGGGAGATCCTACGAGCGTCCTTGTCGATATTCATCACCATCACATCGACTTCGTCGCCCTTTTTGACCACTTCACTGGGGTGCTTGATTCGCTTAGTCCAGGACATATCGGAAATATGAACCAGACCATC
>JABIQT010000846.1 GCA_018667995.1 Candidatus Latescibacterota bacterium | reverse complement strand
CGACTCGCCTGTAAAAAACTGGGGAGGGGTCGGACCGACGGATTTCCCCGAGGGCATCAAGAAATTTGAGCAGGACACTCTGATTGCCTATCAAGACAAGAAGTATGGATGTTGGCGGTGCACCATGTCCTGTGGCGGTCATATGTCGGTGAAAGAGGAAGGCCCCTACAAAGGCGCAGCCCACCACAAGGTCGAGTATGAGACCGCAGCCTCATGGGGCACCATGACGCTTATGGATAACTTCCCGGCCCTCATAAAGATCAATGAAATGTGTAACAGATACGGATTTGATACCATTGGGGCGGGATGCGTTGCCGCATTTGCGGTGGAATGTTACGAGAACGGAATTCTGACCAAGGAGGACACGGGCGGGATTGAGCTGAATTGGGGCAATGACGTAGCACTCATCCAACTCCTGGAGAAGATGGCTCTGCGGGAGGGCATTGGCGATGTGCTCGCGGACGGCGTGCGACGAGCAGCCGAGAAAATAGGAAAAGGCTCGGAGGCTTTTGCCATACACGTCCACGGTGGAGAGGTCCCCATGCACGATCCCAAATATGGACCCGGCTTAGCCACCGCATATAAAATGGACGCGACGCCCGCGCGCCATACCCAGGGACATGAGGATATGCCCCCGGTATTGGAGAACTGGCCTGAGCACGACAAGTATAAATGGGCGGGCAAGGGAGAGATCCACAAGAAATGCATGGAGATGATGCATGTGGTTAACGCGTCCGGCGTCTGCATGTTCGCTTTTCTGTCTTACGACTGGAATTTCATTCCCGACTTCCTCACGGCAGTCACGGGTTGGGATATTGACACCGACGAGTCCTACCGCATCGGAGAGCGTATCGCACATACGCGCCATGCGTTCAATCTTCGTGAGGGTCTGAATCCCATCCAGTTTGTGGTGCCGGATCGCCTGTTAGGGAATCCGCCACAGACCGAAGGCAATGTGCGTGATATTACTGTGGACATTGATACTCAGGTGCGGGATTTCTGTGAAGCTATGGACTGGGATCCAGACACGGCCGTTCCGAGCCGGGCGCGTCTGGAATCGCTGGGCCTGGATGACGTAGCCGAGGTGTTGCACGGTTAGAAAGCCAATTTGACTGACGCAATGGTAGGGACGCGCGGGTTTGCCGGAGATGTTTCGGTGGAACGCGCACGAGATGCAAAAGTCATTGGATAGCATCGCCCCGTTGAGCTATATTTGTGATGATAGTCAACTGTCTATCCAGATGCGGCTTTATCTCAAATGACCCGCTACAACCACGACACCGGGTGTACCTTTCAAGTATGCCCGGTGTCGTTTCTCCCGCAATTTCAATACCGACCAAATTCCTGAATGGCAGCCATTAAGAGACGCATATCTCTGAGTCGTGACCCGTTGTTTATACTCCCAGCGGTAGTAAAGATGAGTCCCCGATTTTCCTGCGCCATTTCGTAGTCCCTCAATAACTCGGCAACGATGTTCACCTGTTCGCACCGGCTGAATGCGAATGGGGAGAGTTGTCCGTGTATGACAGTCTCAGGCAAGTGCATTCTGATGGACGACACCGTAAGCGTGGGGCCAAGGTTGACCTCGGTCATCTGGAGTTTGCCCAGTAAGGGAAGAAGGTGCTCCATATCTGAATCGGAATGCTGACCTCTTCGGTCGCCGGGATTGGGACTATATCGGTCGAACACCTGCTTCAAAATCGGATACGCAAAAAACTCATACATATCCGGATTCAGCATGGCACAATTGTCGTCCAACCAGTAAAATCCGGATGGTGCCTCTCCTGCCGCGTAGCCGGCCTCTTCATCCAGGATCCGTGCGCGTTCCAGTATCGCTCGCGTGATCAAATCTGAAAACCGCGCGGCCAGGTCTGGTCGATCATGGATCAAGAAGACGAGATTCTCAACACCGTACACTGACATGGCGAAGGTTACCGGGCCTCGCTGCGAGCGGTAGCTTGGTACCGTGCCACCATTGGCGACGACACGTTCCCGGGCTTCATTCCATCCATCAGGAAGCAGGAAACTGCGGAGATCCTCCAACCTACGTTCCACTCTATCGAGCAGCGCCGCGAGTTCATCTGGAGTGTTCGCCGACTGCATCAACCAGTATGACATATCTTCCCATCGATTTTCCGCCTCGAAGATGTCATGCAGTAGCTTGACTTCTGGTAGGCTCAGTTCGGGATTTCCGGCTTCCTCAGGGAGTAGACGCCGGCCAACTATTCTCTCCGCCGCGTCGTTGTATCTCCGGGATATGGGCAGCAGATAGGATTCATCATGTCTAAGACGGTACCATTCCTCCTGAACGCCGAATTCATCGAAGGCGCATTCTGCTCCCATTCGAATCCCGAGCGGCACTTGAGGACATGACCCGGACCAGGGATCTGCGAGGGCGAGCTCGTTATCCTCCCAGAAACGCTCTATGTCCACGTGCGCCTGTTCGCTGTTCTTCTGAACCCTATTGACGAATTCTTGCGCCTGCGCCATGACTTGGGGTGTTACATGTCTGCTCACGTATCAACCGCTCCTTTAATCGTCGTATTTCCCATATTTCTTGACCATTTCTATGGCAAAACAGTAATCAGAAAATGATACGCTCGACGGTACAGAATGATCAGAATGGTAGATATAGCCACCGCCCTCCTTCGCCGCCGAAATCTTGGTCCCGATCTCTTCCTCGATCTGCTCTCTCGTCCCAGATAATCTCCGCGCATCGATATTGCCAAAGAAGACCAGTCGATCGCCGTAGGGCTCTTTCAACGTGCGTACGTCCAGCCCGGCTTTGGCCTCCAGAGGATGTAGCGCGGCGAATCCCGCGTCCAGGAAATGGGGAATGAGCGGTCCGATATTTCCGTCCGAGTGGAGAATGGTTTTGAGATTTCGATCACCGAAGTAATCGCATAGTCGTTTGTGATGGGGAAACACCAGCTCACGATACATCTCGGGAGATATGAGTGGCGCGGCCGTCCAGCCCAGGTCATCAAAGAACCATGCCGCGTCGAACTCCATTCCCATTCGACACATTCCCTCGTAGATGTCTATCATCAACTGCGTTTGGGCTGTGAAGAGATCGGTAATGAAGTCAGGCCGCTCCACCATGGCCATCAGCTCCTGTTCCATGCCGATTTTGGCCCATGTGGGGTGAAAACAGGCGTGGCCGGAGTAGATTACGTATTGATCTCTTTCTCTTGCCGTTTGGTAGGTAGCCAGAGTGGATTCCGCTATGCGGCCATCATCATAGGCCATCCGGTGCTTGTGTTGCTGCCAGTCATCGGCGGTCTTGATGGTGAAATCGAGCCACTGGGGTGTCCAGCCATCTGGCGTGAGCAGGTCCTTTCGAAGCGCGCCGTTTTCATCTCGATACCGACGATATCGATCAGATTCCTCCTCGACCTCTACCGGAAACTGCATGGAGTAATCCCCTCCGAGTCGCACAATTTCGGTCTCGAAGTAGTCCTCTGGTGACATGGCATTCGGTAGACCTTCCCCACGCCATCGCTGCACCGTAGTCTCCCAATACGTGTCGTGGATCGGCACGCGATCCGGGATACCGCCGGACATTACCGTCGCTATACGCTCCCTCGGTGTCATGGTCCCCTCCTTCATATGTTTCCTCCATAATCGAATCGGGCACAGGGATGCTGCATCAAGGCTTGATTACAACTCCATCGGCGACGCAGCCTCCAAATCCCATCGAGCATCCGGTATCATGGCGGCACTGGTGGTTTTTCAAGCCGGGCGGATCTGTAGATTGTTGCAGACACACGTTGCAGAGGAGTTGTCACAGTGGACTTTGAACCCCGCAGTAATCCCCCTTGCTGCGTGCTTTGGCCTATTTACTTCAAGATAATCGCATCTCTGCTTGATAAAAGACAAATTAGTCTTTTATTTAACTTTCCACGTTACCCAGTGGTCGCATGGTGCCTTCATTCCGGCCAAACGTCCATGTGAGAACCGCCCCATATCCGGAAAGGAAAACATGAACAGCAGAGAGAGGATTCGCGCTATCGTTGCGGGCAAGCCAGCCGATCGGTGTGGACTATGGTTGGGGAACCCGCACGCCGACACATGGCCGCTCCTGCACGAGTACTTCGGTACGTGCAGCGAAGAGGAACTCAGACGTCTACTCGGTGACGATGTACGGTGGATACCTGCGGGCGTCTATAGACACCCCGAGGGCAAACCCATATTCGACATGCAGCGGACAGGACCCGGACACGGTGCCGCAGGTGTCTTCGCAAACTGTGAGGACGTGCAAGAGGTCCATGATTTTGCGTGGCCGGATCCGGACTACCTGGATTTCTCGGGGGTGATACAGCAGCTGGAGCAGGCGGGAGATGCGTACCGGGCCGGTGGATTCTGGTGTCCTTTTTTCCACAACGTAGCCGACTTCTTTGGCATGGAGAATTACTTCATTAAGATGTATACACATCCTGAGGTGGTCCACGCCGTGACGCGACATGTCGTCGATTTCTATCTGGAAGCCAATACTCGATTTTTCAGAACTGCGGGCGATCTGGTGGATGCCTTCTTCTTCGGGAATGATTTTGGATCACAACTCAACCTCCTGGTCAGCCCAGACTCCTTCCGCGAGTTCGTCTTTCCCTATTTCCGTGAACTGACGGACCTGGGACACCGACAAGGACTACAGGTAATACTACATTCCTGCGGCTCAATCCATCGTGTCATTCCGGACTTGATCTCTCTTGGCGTCGACGCGCTTCATCCGCTGCAAGCAATGGCCACCGATATGGAGGCCGAGAATCTATCACAGCATTACGAGGGACAGATTGCATTTATGGGAGGAATTGACACCCAGCACCTCCTTGTTCACGGAGTGCCCGAAGACATCAAGACAGATGTGCGCCGGGTAAAGGCCCTGCTGGGGCCGCGGCTGATTGTGAGTCCCAGTCATGAGGCTGTACTGCCCAATGTACCACCGCGCAACATAGAGGCCATGGCAGAAGCGGCTCTCGAGTAATCCGACGGGATCGTAGTAAAACAGATTTGGAGGGCACGATGTTCAACGAAATACCGGCCAGCATCCTGGAGCGTATGGAGCAGTTGCGGAGGATAGATGCCCGTGACCGAACCGATGGAACAACACGTCTGGTCCGTCTCCGGCAGGTGCCACGGGAAACGGGAAAATTCATCGCCCTTTGGGCCGCCGCTGCGCCAGAAGGGCGTTACCTGGAAATCGGCACTAGCGCGGGATTCTCAACCCTCTGGCTGGCGCTCGCCTGCCGCACGATCGGCCGGAGGATTACCACCTTCGAGGTATTGCCTGAGAAACTGGCACTGGCAAAAGAGACGTTTGCCTGCACCGGTGTGGGAGATGTAGTCGATCAAGTGGCTGGTGATGCCAGAGACTATCTCTCAGATATTTCTGATATCTCCTTCTGCTTCCTGGACGCGGAGAAGGAAGTATACAAAGACTGTTACGATCTGATCGTACCGCGAATGGTAACCGGGGGAATCCTCATCGCTGACAATGCCATAGACCACCGGGACACACTTCAGCCACTCATCGATGAGGCGCTGGCGGATCCAAGACTGGACGCCATGGTCGTTCCTATCGAAAAGGGTGAACTTGTGTGCCGAAAAAAGTAATCGAGGAGTGACCGTGAGTTACGACGTGGGTATGAATACGCTACTGCTGGAACAGACTGAGCGACCAGCCCATACGGAATACTGCAGCAATGACGCCCTGGTACGATCGGTAACAGGTCTCGATCCGAATCGTACGGCCGAGTCAGCGTGGCGCAAATTCTATCAAGAATGGCAGATCGACTTCCTATGGCACACCGATGACGGTCCCGTCCCCTGGGAGCAGAGGGGGAGGGTCACCGACATGGGACATGCTGAATTCCTGGAAGGCGGCACCGACCGTCGTGAAGCGGTACCGTGTCCGTTTACGGATGTCGAAGAGG
>JABIQT010000506.1 GCA_018667995.1 Candidatus Latescibacterota bacterium | reverse complement strand
GTCTCCAAAACCGTAGGTCCTGGGTTCGAATCCTAGTGCCCCTGCTTAAGAAACGGCGAAACTCGATAGATCGTGAGTTTCGCCGTTTTCTATTTGGACCATCGTCAGAGTATGATCCAAACAGAGATTGCCGCAATCCCCGGCATTCGGCGCGCCGCCTATCCGGTAGATAGCGCCACGTAAATCAAGAATCCTCCGAAGACCAGCGACCCAAGGCCAGCTATCCTGAATCCCCTTCCGACTTTGGTAATTGCCCAGATCGCAAAACGTCTGTGTTGTGACGGCGGTGTCAACAGTAGACCAGCCCCTACTGCCAATAGTAAATATCCCATATATTCGATCAGGATCGGGTAGTCCGTCTCAGATCCGTAGTTCACGAATGTGACGCCAAACAACAGCCTGATCAGGATCTCCAGAAGGTGCATGTATTTCAGGCGGCTGAATTTCAAGGCGAGGTCTATCCAGAGATTGGGCCTGGCAATCATCAACACACTGATCAGCAGCATCAAAAGACCAAACACACCAATCCAAATCATCGAGTGAGGTCCTCCCCACATGGTACTTCGCGCATGAGAGACGCGCTATCTCAAATCCAGCGATATGCAGCTCTTGCATTTCAGAGTGCGAGTTGTGAAGACATGTCTACTATTGACAGTCCTACCGAATATGGACGCGACACTGGGCTGGGAATAGCATTCTGTTGCCATTGCCGGAAATAGTGATACCGAGTTAGCTATTTGTCCGTCCAATCCAGTGCAGCGCCGATACTTTTGATCTCATCTCGGTATTGATTCTGGGAAACCCAACGAGTATTGTAGGTATTCTGATAGGCCTGTATCTGTTCCGATACAGGGAACGTGTCGACCTCATCATGGGGATATGAGGACATTCCGTGGAAGGGCAGGGGAGCTATGGTTGCGGCCGTGTCTGTGTTGAGATCGCCTTCCTTTAGCCAACCATCCGTGTGGAGCACAAAGTCTCTTGTCCAACCGGGAGGCACAAGGGGGAGACGGGTGGCGTCAAATTCCATCGAAACTTCTTCGCCTGAACTGAAAATCACGTACTGGTTGTCGGTAGCCTGGTAAAGAGGCGTCACATCGCCGAACCGGGTGCGCATGCCTTCGAAGGGAAGCCACTGCGGTGTTGTGCTTACGGAACTGTAGTCGCGGAGGAAAGGTCCGTTTGATGTTACGCGGTATTCTCTCGAGAAACCTCGATGATGGAGATCCGCCGACTCAGGTCTCAAGCGGGTCAGTCGATGCGGGACATCCTTCGACTCGTTGACTGTAAAGAATGCCTCGCTCCAGTATAGCTCCAGGTTTGTGCTGAGTCTGATACGGTAATCATCCGTGAGGAATTTTCCGGTGAGGTCTATGGCAATAGTCTTGTGTTCGCCCGACGGAAAACCGGTATAATCGATTGCTGTCTGCCACGCCCCGCTAGCGTCCGGCACTTCCAGCATGGGGGGCATCACAACCGCATTGTCTTGTTGTGAGAGTGCCAGATTCGAGCTGGGTTCTATAGGCATGATCCAACCACACAAGTATAAGACTACTCTGTCGTTGGGGCTCAGAGGACCCAGGTCAAGTGTCATGGAATGAGGGGTAGCCCGACCTTGGTAACTCCCAGAGGTGTAGTCGCCAACGTAGAGGGAATCCCGAGCTTCCAAACGAGGCAGGATATCATGCCCGTGTTGATCTACCGCTGATACGGGCAATCTGGGCTCGGTAACGGTATAGAGCTCGAATTCCGGATAGGGAGGCGGGACATATATTTCATTCACAAAGATGTCCGAGTTGGCCGGATGATCCACAACAATCAGCTCCGCGGTGTCCATGTAGACGGCGTCCCACAATTCTTCCACCACGTTCATGGTGAATTTGCCGTCTCGTGCGACGAGTTGATTGCCGCTGATTTTCACGTAGTCAGCCGCCGCGTCCGGAGATGCGGCCGCGCCCGTTTCTGACAGAGCTCCAATCGCGCTGCGTGTCATCAGATGAGTGACGAAGACATACTTCTCGCCGTTCCATGTGTAGAGAGACGGGCATGACCCCTTCAGTCGTTGTTCTTCAACAAATCGAGTATTTGTCTCGGGCAGCACTCGGTTCTGCGGAACGCCGTTGGGCCATATGACCCGCATCACATCGGCCTGGTCGTGCTGCCCCAGTCCGAAGTGGGTCGT
>JABIQT010000845.1 GCA_018667995.1 Candidatus Latescibacterota bacterium | reverse complement strand
TTCTCCAAAGTCTACGGTCTGGCTGCGGTGCGCATCGGTTATGCCGTCACCTCTGTGGCCATGGCCGATCGGCTATCTGCCGTGAACGATTTCGGTGAGACGGTCTCGCTATTAAGTAAAGCTGCCGCACTGGCAGCTATGGAGGACACCGAATTCGTCAGGCGGACGGTAGAATCTGTATCCACCGAGAAAGCTCATCTCATAGGCCAGCTCGAAGCAATGGGCATTGGCTACATCCCCAGCCACACAAATTTCCTGATGATTGACCTTAAGAGGGATTCAGGTCCCGTTCGACGCCAACTGGAACAGAAAAAGATCTACGTATCTGACCGACCCAGAGAGAAGGCGTGGACGAACTACATGCGCGTCTCACTGGGAACGCACGAGGAGATGGAGGTCTTCACTTCCGTCCTGAAGGAGATTCTGACATGAACCTTAGACTGATAATCATGGTAGAAAAGAGCTTGTGTTCAAAGATCTGATCTACACGAAGATCACGGAAAGCGATGTCCGGCATCAGGCAAAACTAAGTGGTATTCAATCTTGTCGTACCGTCATTCATAGCCGCCATTATGATTCATTAATATCGTCACAGTAGGAGGGGTAGCCCAGTCGACTCAATCACGCGTTCATAACAGTATCCAGACTGTAGCGTATCAGATTCCCAACCGAAGGAACAATCATGAATAAGCCTTTGACAAAGGAGCAACAGATGTCCCCCGATTCCATATGGAAGGAACAGCAAGTCTCCCGACGTGGATTTATGAAAAGCGCTTTCGTTGGTGGCGCGGCGCTATCATTAAGCGGCAGGCTTGCCCTGGCGGAACAAATGGTCTCCGGCCGATTATCGGCAGAAGACATCCATGGCGCGGGTGTGCGACCGGGTGTGGTACGTCTGTCCTCCAACGAGAACCCCATGGGACCGTCCCCACAAGCCCTCCGAATTGTGGCCGACAAGATGTTCGACGTTAACCGATACTCTATCTACACCAACTATCCTGATGGGTATTTCAGCGGGCTGGGTGATCCGGACACGAGGACGCCCCTGGTCGAGACCCTTGCGGAGCACGACGGAGTTGAGCTCTCACCGAAAACGAGAAGCAGTTCATCGAGGTCCTTTGGAAGTAGTTCTCCGCCACCGACGCCGTATATAGTTTCCTCAGGATCCGGTCCTCTCCTGTATTTATTGGCGCTCGCCTATCTGAGTCAGGGCGGGGGAGAGGTGATCGAGGCGGACGCTGGTTACAATTCCGTGTCGCGAAAGGCTGAAAGTTTCAATGAGGTCGGGATTCCGACGAAGGTGATTTCAGTGCCGCTTACAGCCGATTACCGTCATGATTTACCAGCCATGAGGGCGGCCATGACGCCAAATACGTCCATGGTTGTCATAACAAATCCCAATAATCCCACCGGCACGTTGCTGTCCTACGAGGAATTGGAGCAGTTTGTTAATTCGGTACCCAAGAGTGTCATTATCGTCATCGACGAAGCATATATCCACTTTGCCCGGGACCTGAACTATAAGCGTGCCATCCCACTGGCCCTGGCCAACGAGAATGTAGTTGTGCTGCGCACCTTCTCGAAGGTATACGGGCTACCTGCAATGCGTCTCGGCTACTCGGTCAGCAGCAAGGCCATTCAACAAAGAATTCTGTTCTATGCTGCTGACAGCATTCCGGGAGTGTTGACGCAGATGGCTGGCATGGAAGCCGTCACGGATTATAATCACGTCCGAAAATCTCAGCAGGCAGTGTGGGATTTCCAGGATACCTGTTATGCTGCCTTCGAACGGATGGGTCTGGAATACATTCCCAGCTCGGGTAACTTCCTGCAGGTGAGAGTCGGAAAGAACCGCGATGCAATAGACGATGCCCTGGACGAACGCAATGTGCAGGTGAGCAGCCGTGGCGGAGATCGGATGGCCGAATGGCTACGAATCTCAGCAGGAACAGCTCGGGAAACCGAGGTCTTCCTCAACGAATTTGAGAGCGCCATCAAGGTATAGCGTAAAGATCATCAATAGGCCATAGCGGCCCACGTTCCCTTACAGCCGCCTCCGGATATCCGGAGGCGGCTTTTATACGGTATCCGCCTGGGGATCGAAACCAATTCTCTTTTATGATCCATTCCGCATCCC
>JABIQT010000841.1 GCA_018667995.1 Candidatus Latescibacterota bacterium | reverse complement strand
GAAAACGATATCGCGGATCGCATGCCGGCCATGCTCAGGCAGGTCGGTTTGACCAATGTAACCACCTCGCCCCAACATGAGATTGTCCGAAGAAGCGATACGGATTTCACACAACGTGCCACGCTCTGGGCAGATGTTGCTGCGACGCGAGGCTTTCAAATGACCGCCGATGGCTACGTAACAGAAGACGAGCGATCAGCTGCTGAAGCAGCCATGCGCCTGTGGGCCACGCGCGATGGCGAATGGCAGGCTATGTATCTCATGGCGTCGGAAGGCACCGTCTAATATAGAACAGAGAAACCTGCTTCTGGGGCCACCATTACCAGCGACTAGACCCATCTATCCCTGATCGGACCATCTTCCGTACGCTGCCACATTGCCTCAAAATCACCGGTGCCATCGTCTGTCCATGCTTCCGCGCGCACACCCGGCGTATAGGGGATTAGCCCCATGCGTGGGTTCACATTCCTCGTTATCACGCAGCTTGTGTCGGGGTATTTTATGGTACGAATTATCCGCGATCGGCTCTTATTATATGGTTCCCCGCGTTCCTCGCAGGCCTCAATCAACTCGAACGGAACCCGGTGTTTCTCGATAGCAGCCTCATCCATTTCAACACCTAGTCCCGGGCCCTGGGGCACTTTGTGATGTCCTCCAAGTACGTCGATCGGTTCTGTCAGCAGATGGTCGGTGTACAGATTGAGACATGTAATCGCCGGCCACGTGGCCTGGGTTAATACGGCGCCCAAATGGGATGCCCAAGTGGTCGAAAGGCCATTGCCCACAACTTGCAGCCAGAAGGGCATATTCGCCTCGGCCGCGAGCGTACCTTCTCGGAGCACCTGAGAGGCGCCTCCCCCGACAACAAACCCGTCACAGACCTCCTCGCGTATCGCTGTCAGGTATGGTGGTTCTCCAAAATGCATGGCGATTGGTCTACAGATCGCCTGCCTGATTTGACGATTTCCCATAATATCACTCTGGGGAATCGGGGACTCAAACATGGCTACTAGATCGAACTCTTGCAGGCGCTGGAGCACCGGCATTGCGGCGGCGGCATTCTGTAGAGAACCATTCGAATCAAGGTCGAGTTTGAACCCGGCAGGTACCACCTCCCGAACAGCCTTAACTTGTGCCATGATGTCCCACCAGGGACGCTGTTTGACTTTGAAGCTTGTATATCCGTTCCGGACCGCATCCTGAGCTTCGCCTGCCCACTCTTCGGGGGATCCTTCATTGGACCACCACGAAATCGGAACCCAGTCACGACACTTTGCGCCCATCAATTTATAACAAGGCACATCGAGCGCCTTGCCGACGACATCGTACAGAGCCATCTGAAGCCCAGCTCCCAAAGTGTCATCCTGCATCAGATCTGCCGGGCTCCGCCCAATCACCCGCTGCACCGCTTCATCGGTTACACGAGCATATGTATAGTGCAGTACCGTCTCACCCCAGCCGACTATTCCGGTATTTGTGGTGACTTTGCATAACTCCAGTATGGACCAGTTATAGACCGTTCTCTCGGCTATTACCTGCTGCCGCGCCGTGTACGGCACATCGACCACTATACGGTCGACGGATGCAACTTTGAGGGACATGGGATCTCCGTGTGATGGATGGATTGATCGACCCGTTGAACCACCTGGCAACGTGATCTTTGGTTTTGATGTACGGCAGGCCTAACCGCATATGGTTCTCGGGCTTGGCGTAAATATTAGTGCCTCTCAGCTAGGCTGGCGGCACATATCGATAGGCCCAATACAGGGCAGGGAACGCCGTGCTCATATCCCATACCTGCCATTTCAAGCTCAGACACTTTACTGACTTTCGATCTTGCCCACGATATCACTATTGATTATTGCTTCGATCTCATTACGTGAATTTCCGCCTATCGAATTGGTATCTCGGGCAACCACTTGGTACGCAACTGTGCTTCTAAATGCACGTACGCGCGCGTTTATCTGGTCCGACCTCGGAATGAGGAACTGCCCGATCTTACTCCGGCGCCGCCAGATACTCCGCCAGCAACCTCGCACAGGTTCCAAGGCCGTCTTTGGGAATAATCTCGAAACCATGGGTGTTTTCCGTGGCTATACAAAGTAATCCGGCCAAAGCAGTTTGACCGTGTGCTTTGGCTATTGAGGCATCGGAACCATAGCTCTGCCAGTAGGCACACTGAGGGTCCATTCCAAGCGAGCGACCACAGGCAAGAAGACGATCACTGACGGACTTATCGTAGACTCCCTGGCCGTCCCCGTATACGACAATGGGCTCAGCGGTTAACGACACACCATACTCTGCGGCGGCTGGTCCGGAGTCCACAGCCAGGGTGATATCGCCGGGGAGGGTACGCGAAGCGTAGGATGCACCATGTGCCCCGATCTCTTCAATGACCGTCATAACCAGGTAAACATCATGTGCGGGACGCCGCCGCTCAGCCTGCATCAACGCGGCGCTGCCAAGTAGAACCGTGATGGCGGCGCGATTGTCCATAAAGTAACCGCCGAGACAATCATCGATTTCCCAAAATGAACGCCGAGACTTTTCTATGACGACGCGTGTCCCGGCGTGGACTCCGGCCGCAGCAAGCTGCTCTGGTGTTTTTCTGGTGAACACATACAAATGTCCCCAATCCATGGCATTGTTACCTCCACGGACCTTGGTATCCCAAGACTTGGTGGATTCTGCTGTCGTATGTTGCGGACCTATGGATATTACCCCCGGCAGCAGGGCCTCATCTCCCATAATCTCAACGGGAAGCTGCCCATAGTTTGCTGGCCACATGCCACCCAGGGGGTTAACACGTAATGTCCCGTCCGCATTGACACGTTTTACAATGAGCGCTAATTCATCCATATGAGCCATGGCACGAACAATCGGGCCACTATCAGGTTCCATTCCCCGGATCAAGCCTATCACGTTTCCCGCTGGATCCACGCGAACATCGTCGCACAACGGCTTCATTTCACGCACACAGATCTCTCTTACTTCATCTTCCTGCCCGGATGGGCCTCGTGCGTAAACCAGTTCCTGCAGCAGTTCGGGGAGACCTTCGAGTGTCGGCATTCTGACCCTCCAGTACGGGATAGGGGTTCGAAAACAGGATGCGCCATCCGGCACAATTCACGCCTTGACTTTTGACCTTATGAATCTTTGATTAGGGCCCGGGATTCGCCCTGCTGAACAGGGAAATCGAACAGTCGAATTCCTAAGTAGATCCTCGTATCTGAACGTATGAGATGATTCCGAATGTAACGCGAACCAATGTAGGGAGCAACCATGAATGTAGACCAATTACGTGGCAAGACGGTCGGTGCCGCAGTGTCGGGGGGACTCGACAGCTGTACGATGACACGCTGGTTAGCAGACCGCGGTGTGGATGTGGTCTGTTTTACAGCAGACCTTGGCCAGCCTGACGAAGAGCGCGTTGACTATATAGCCGACAAGATGATGAAATGTGGCGCCAAAGACGCCCATATTATTGATGCCAGGGAGGACGTGGCCCGGGCCGGTCTTCAGGTTATTCAATGTATGGCCGCTTACGAGGGTGGATACTGGAACACGACGGGCATCGCACGACATATCACCGTCAAAGCGCTGTTGCCCAGCATGCAGAAAGAGGGAATAGATATCTTCTCCCATGGCGCCACAGGACGTGGCAATGACCAGGTCCGTTTTCAATTAGTCGCCAACATGCTGGATCCAGACATCAGTGTTTACGCACCGTGGCGTGATCAGACATTTCTAGATGCTTTTCCGGGCCGTACAGAGATGATCGATTTCTGCGGCAAACACGATCTGCCCGTACAGGCATCCCACGAGAAACCATATAGCACCGATGCCAATATACTGGGGCTCACCCACGAAGCCGGGAATCTGGAATCCCTCTCTACGCCATCGGGATTTATTACACCAGGGATGGGCGTTCACCCGCAGCAAGCGCCGGATCAAGCCGAAACGTTCCGAGTTCGATTTTCTCAAGGAATCCCTGTCGAGATAAACGGATCGGCGGTCGGTCCGCTGGAAGCGATCATGACGGCAAACAGGATCGGTGGCAGAAATGGCATCGGAATCGGCATTCATGCCGTTGAAAATCGATTCGTCGGTATCAAGAGTCGCGGAGTATATGAATCTCCCGGCATGTCACTGCTCGCGGGATGTTACGAGTTTCTCCTCCAACTGATTCTCGATAGGCGCGCACGACGCGTATTCAATCAGGCATCGGAGTCCATTGCCGAACAGATTTATCAAGGGTACTGGTTCGATCCTGCAACACAGGCGCTGAGAGCGTCCGTTGACACCTTCAGCAGACTGGCTGACGGCGAGATCGTGGTCTCACTGTACAAAGGAAACATCGCTTTCCAAGAGGCGCTGAATGTCGCGCATTCGCTATATTCCGAGTCGAATGCCTCCATGGAGGGGATCGGCGAATTCGATCACAAGGATTCTGAGGGCTTTCTCGGAGTGCTCGGTGTTAGCGCAAGGGCTCTCCAAATTTCAGGCCAAATGAAGGAAGAGGAGTAAATCATGCCTGTAGGCACACAAAACACGAAAATACCCGGTTGCGGAACCCATCATGTAGCCGTGCAGACCAGAGACTGGCAGGCATCCCTGAGGCTGTATCAGGATGTTATGGGGATGACGACCGTTGCCGAATTCGGTACGCCGGAACGAAAAATCATGTTGCTCGATACGGGCGACGGCAGCCACATGGAGCTCTTTCAACCAACCCATGAAACTCCTGAGGCCAACAGCGCCTCGCCGAACGATCCATTGACGCATGTAGCCTTTGCTACAACCGATGCCCGGGCAGCCATCGAACAGGTCAGGCAGGCGGGCTACGAAGTAACAGTCGAGCCGAAAGAGGTCAATCTGGGAGGACTTGAGGTTACCGTGGCATTTTTCAAGGGGCCCTGTGGAGAGATACTTGAGTTTTTTCAGACTCATTGATCGGTGATAAAGCGTTTGCGGGGTCCACGATATCTGGTTATAATCAGTCCAACCAACTGCACAAGTCAGATCTTCATTCCGAAACGATTGAGGGGTATTTATGTACCGCCGTTTGTCGGTGCTGGTCGCCGTCATCGCAATCTGCATATCAGAAACAGCGGCTCAAGAGATGGATCTTTCATCCCTGCAGACCAGGGCTGAGATCTCAGGCTATACCGAAACAACACGCTACGAAGAGGTCATGAGTTTTCTAGATGCCATTGTACTGGCCTCCGAGCAAATACAGTTCACCACATTCGGTTATACTACCGAAGGACGCGAGTTACCCCTGCTCGTTTTTGGTGACGTTTGGGACGCTTCGCCCGAAGAAGTTGGGCGTACCGGAAAGACAAGGGTTTTCATCCAGGCGAACATCCATGCCGGTGAGGTATGCGGCAAAGAAGCTCTCTTGATGCTGGTGCGCGATCTCGCCGATGGCGAGCACGCCGAATGGGCGGACTCGCTCGTCATTCTGATCGCCCCTATCTACAATGCAGACGGCAACGAGCGGGTCAGTCTTTACAATCGGCCACGACAGCACGGTCCCATTGGTGGGATGGGACAACGTCCCAATGCTCAGGGGTTCGACCTGAACCGCGATCATATGAAACTCGATGCCCCGGAGGCGAGATCACTGGTGCAACTGATGCGTGACTACGATCCGCATGTCATGGTAGATCTCCATACCACAAACGGCACTGTGCACGGATACCACCTGACTTATTCTCCTCCACTGAACCCAAACACCTCCGCACCCATTGTTCAGTACCTCCGCCAGAACTGGCTGCCCTCGGTGACATCTTCCGTTAAGGAAAAGTATAGCTGGGATTTCTATTACTACGGGAATCTCCCATTCAGAGGATCTGAGAGAGAACGGGGTTGGTATACCTTCGATCATCGCCCGAGATTCAACAACAACTATATCGGCTTGCGAAACCGCTTTGCTATTTTAAGCGAGGCCTATTCCTACGCCACTTTTGAGGATCGCATACTCGCCTCATTATATTTTGTCGAAGAGATCCTCGATTTTGCGCATGCGAATGCACAGGAAATCCGAGATATCGTCGATGACGTGGATCTGACATCGGTGGTCGGAAGCACCATGGCGGTAAGATCGGAGCATATGCGGTCACCGAACAAGGCTGATATCCTGATTGGCAGTGCCGAAGAGGAACGAAATCCATATACCGGCCAGATTATGCTGCGCCGAACGGATCAGCGTACCGTCGAGAAGATGTATGAATACGGTACATTCGAAGCCACTGAAACAGAGGTAGCACCAAAGACGTACTTCGTACCTTCCGGTATGACGGATGTCGCTGAACGGTTAGATGCCCACGGCGTGTGGTTTGAACCCTTAGAGGAATCGCGAACCATGAATCTACAGCGGTTCCGGATCGATTCGACCAGGGTTGCCGAACGCCCCTTTCAGGGTCGAAACGAGCGCACTCTTTTCGGGACCTACGAACCAAAAACCGAGACGCTACCCGCTGGAACTCTCGTGGTGCCAGTTGATCAGTCCCTGGGACGTCTGGTATTCTATCTGCTTGAACCAAGATCGGATGATGGGCTGGTCAATTGGGCCATCATCGACAAATCACTGAACGAGGCGACTCACTACCCTATTTTGCGTGAACCAGCGAATTGATAGGATACCTGGGAAGATAACACTTCACCTGTTCCCCTTGTTCCACCCCAACAGTATTCGACTACGACAGGACCATCCCCAAACATGCCCCTTTCTATTGCCATGATCGGATGTGGTGGTATGGCTCGCGCCCATCTGAACGGCCTTATCGAATTGAACAAGCATGACTACGATTTCCAGCTCACATCAGTATGTGACACCGTGGATAGTAGGACCGCCGAGTTTGCGAAAACCGCCCGTAAGGAAATGGGGATGCAACCGACGTCCTACCGGGACTTCAGGCTCATGCTTAAGGACAGTCGGCCCGATGCCGTGATTATCGCCACAGACCACCGCCTACATCATGTCCTGTCCGTTCCCTGTCTTGAAGCGGGCTGTCATGTAATGACGGAGAAACCTCTTGCTATCACCATACGTGCCGGCAAGACCATGATTGATGCCGCCGATCGTAGTGGTGTCATTCTCGCAGTGGCCGAACAGTACCGGCGCGGCGAAGAGCAGCGGGCCATAAAGGCGGCACTGGATGCCGGAGCCATCGGCCGACCATATATGATTTTCAGACAGGGCGGCGGAGTTGGTAGCGGCATCTTCTGTGGCACGCCCTGGCGACATATGAAAGAAGACGTGGGTGGCGGCCCCATGTTGGACAACGGTGTACATGATGCCGACCTGTTTATTTACTGGCTTGGTAGTGTGGAAGAAATCACGGCGGCGACGGCCACATTTGAGTCTTCCCGTAGCGGTAAAATCACGACTGGCGAGCATGCCACAATTGAACCCACGGCAGATGACACCGGCCTCGCAATCGTCAGATTCTCGAACGGTGTCCTTGGTCAATGGTCCGAGAGCTGGGCCATGCATGGTGCCGGATTCGGACATACCGTCATTTACGGCAGCGAGGGAAGCATCAATGATGGTGTGCTCAATCGCGATGGTGAAGAACCGGTTGACCGTGAAACACTCATAGCCACCTACCGGCAGGATGATCTTTTTCCCCATGGAATCACCAATTCTGTAACATTAGAACAGCTGGAGTTCTTCGAATGTATAAAGACCGGCGGCCGCCCCGAAATTGATGGCATGGTGGGCTTGGAGGCCCAGGCCATATGCTATGCAGTGTACGAGTCCACAGCTGCTGGGGGCATCCCCATAAAAGTGCAGGATGTGGTCTCGGGAAAAGTAGACACCTATCAACGCGAACTGAACCAATCTCTGGGAATCTGACAGTACATGAGCATGCGAATCATACTTGATACAGATACTGGTGTCGACGACGCCCTGGCTATTCTTCTGGCCATGCGCTCGCCCGAGCTTACCGTTGAGGCCATTACCGCGGTCAGTGGGAATGTCCACGTCGATCACTGTGTCAGGAATATCCTGATGACGCTCGAGTTGCTTGAGCTTGAATCCATACCAGCCGTCGCCAGAGGAGAAGATGGCCCTCTGGCATCTGCGGTAACTCTGGCAGACAACGTTCATGCCGATGACGGACTCGGCGGAGTGTCGAAGCTCCTTTTGGCGGACGGCCAGCCCAGATATTCTGCACCCCAGAATCGCCTGAGCCCCACACACGCTGTCGATCTTATCCTCGAGATAATAGAGCGCCATCCGGGTGAGATCACTCTTATCGCAGTGGGCCCCCTAACAAACGTGGCCCGAGCAGTTATCAACAATCCCTTTCGGATGCAAAAGCTCAAGCAGCTCATTGTCATGGGAGGAGCCTTCCAGGTCTACGGAAATGTGAGCCCGGTCGCGGAATTCAACATATTCGCGGATCCACACGCCGCGCAGGTGGTTTGCGGTGCGGGTATCCCCATGGTCTTCGTACCTCTGGACGTTACAATGCAAGCTGTATTGAGCGCACCAGATATCGATCTTTACGCACAGCAGGGCGGCAAGGTGGCACGATTCGTAAAGGATTGCACGGACCACTACGTCGATTTCCATCGCCAACGGCGAAATGTGGATGGCTGCTTCATTCACGATGCCCTGGCTGTCGCCGTGGCATTCCAGCCCGAACTTGTCACAATGGTGGACGCAAAAATCAATGTCGAGACCGCGGGGGATTTGACCTCCGGCATGACGGTGGCGGACTTGAGGCCGGCATTCATGCCGGATGAAGGACCAAACGGAAAAGTGTGTACGCAGGTGAAAGCGGACACGTTCATTTCACTGTTTAACGAACGGGTACTCAAATGAAACTCAAAGGAAGATCGGCAATCGTGACCGGCGGTGGCAGAGGAATTGGCAGAGCGATCTGTGAGGCCTTCGCAGCCGAGGGAGCAGGAATCGCGGTCGTGGACCTGGATCAGTCCAGTGCAGAAGAGGTGGTCCACGCGCTATCACCCGGAGATGCCATCGCCATTAAGGCCGATATCTCGAACCAATCCGATATTGAACGCGCTGTCTCGGAAACGAAGGCGCATTTCGGCAGTGTTGACATTCTGGTCAACAATGCCGGTATAGCCTTGTTTCGATCGGTTGAAGATTGCACCATCGAGGAGTGGGACAAGGTACTCGATATCCAGCTAAAAGGCCCTTTTCTGCTCGCAAAAGCGGCGATGCCCCACATGAAAGAACAGAAGAGCGGAGTCATCATTAATATGGCGTCCATCGCAGGCAAAACCGGAGGCATTGTAGCCGGAGCACCATACTCGGTGTCAAAGGCGGGAATCGACTGCCTCACTAAATGTCTCGCACGAGAACTCGCGGCCTTCGGCGTACGCGCTAATTCCATCGCGCCAGGGATCATAGATACCCAGTTAACAGCGAATCACCCTCAGTCTTTCGTCGATGCCATCCCATTGGGGGTAAAGGGACAACCAGCCGATGTTGCTGCCTGTGCTCTCTTCCTCGCCTCCGATGATTCCCGGCACATTACGGGCGAGCTGATCGACGTAAATGGTGGACTGCTGATGGATTGACAGGAGTGCTCGTGGCCAGATCAGAATCTGTAGCGAACTTCGCGACCGACGTCATCGATCTTCACGCCAGCACACCTGGAATGGTGGCTCTGGAGTGGTTCGACGATCAAGGAGACGTGGACAGAGTAACTTTCCGCGACTTCAGCATACGCTCGTGCAAAGTGGCCAATATGTTGACCCGAGAGGGCATAAGCCGAGGCGATCGAGTACTGATCATGCTCCCATTATGTTTGGAGTGGTGGGAAATCATTTTGGGTTGTATGAGAGCTGGTATCGTCGCGGTCCTGTCTTCAGAAGCCTCAACGGACGAAAGTGTTCGCGAACAAATACAGCACTCCGATGCGGAATCCGTTGTCGTCGGAACAGAGCATGCTGATCTGATTGAAACACTGGCCAGCGAAATGCCTCAGATAAAGAATCGCATTCTGATTGGATGGGAGCGAGACGGATGGATCGACTATGATAGAAGAGTATCCATGTCTTCTGTCGACTTTGAAACTTGCCGCACGTTGCCTCACGAAGCGGGTTTGTTCATTCTTCCGGATTCCCCTGACGGCCAGCCGGCGATGTATACCCACGGAGATTCCAAGTTCGATATCCAGCTACTGGATGCCTGGAGACAAGGACTCATGCTCACGCTGCGTGAGGAAAATGCCAAACACCTCGGAAGCGGTACAGAGCGATTGCTTTAGTAGATAGAAGTCGAGTTTCTCACCCCACGCCCCCGTTAGCTCAAGGAACAGAACCGCCTCCTCCGAAGCCCATCAATCACCCAATGAGTAGATGACCATCCCCCTTCCACTTTCTGGTATCAGTATCATCGATCTGACCACTCAGATCCCCGGGCCCTTCTGCACCATGCATCTGGCTGACCTCGGCGCACATGTGATTAAGGTGGAGTCACTCTCCGGAGACCCTCTGCGGGCGTTTCCATCCATGTTTGCCAGCGTGAATCGGGGCAAACGAAGCATAACACTGAATCTGAAAAACGACAGAGGTAAAGAAATCCTCCAGAGGCTGCTAAAGACGGCAGACGTATTGATGGAGGGATTCAGACCGGGCGTGGTCCAGAGACTCGGAGCGGATTATGACATGGCAAAAGGGATAAAGCCGGATATAGTCTACTGCTCTATTTCAGGATTCGGACAGACGGGGCCGTACCGCGGACGCGCTGGCCATGACGTGAACTACATCTCCATCGGTGGACTCATGGGTCAGGCAGAGATTGCGAATGACCGCCCATCGACGCCACCTGTCCTAATTTCGGATATGGCATCCGGCATGTACGCCGCAATGGCGGTCCTGGCTGCGCTCCGACACCGGGATTCTTCTGGTTTGGGGCAGTATATCGATCTTTCCATGACAGACGCCGTGGTCTCTTGGATGGCCCCCGAAATAGCCAGAGCCCATGACATGGAAGAGGCCCCGGATCGGCCACTCCTCTCGGGTCTCCCCCACTATGATGTGTTCAAGACTTCAGACGATCTCTATCTCAGCATTGGTATCGTCTACGAATCTCACTTCTGGGGAAATATGTGCGACGCCCTGGACATTCAAGAATGGCAGGACCTCACGACACATGAGCGATCCATTCGCTCTGCCGAGATTAAGGAGAAGTTGACGTCGATTTTCAAGACTGAGACCCGATCATATTGGGACAAACTGCTCCAGAGCCATGATGTCCCCTGTGGCCCCGTATATGATGTCAAAGAGATCCAGAACGACCCGCAATTCAAACACCGGGGCACATTCTCAGACCTGGATGCCACCGACGGATCATCGAGCAGACAGGTCGCCCCGCCGTTTCGATTTGAAAATCTTGCGACCGGGTCCGACGTACCACCCCCATCTCTGGGTGGAGACACCGATGACCTTCTATTCAAAGCCGGGTATTCTCG
>JABIQT010000837.1 GCA_018667995.1 Candidatus Latescibacterota bacterium | reverse complement strand
GTCCGGGTACGCTCGCAGCATTCAATACCCCCGCAGGTGTGGCGGTGGATGGCGATGGCAATGTCTTTGTGGCGGATAGAACCAACGATCGCATCCGTAAGATAACACCCGCCGGTATAGTCAGTACCTTCGCCGGCAGCGGGACGTTCGGTTCCCTCGATGGACCGGCCACGACCGCGCAGTTTTCTCTTCCAGCCGGTGTGGCAGTGGACGCCGATGGCAATGTCTATGTCGCAGATAACCTCAGCAATCGTATCCGCAAGATCACACCAGGAGGGGTCGTCAGCACACTTGCCGGCAGCGGGACGTTCGGCTCTGCCGATGGAGTGGGTACGGCCGCGGAATTTGGCAGTCCAGCCGGTGTAGCGGTAGATATAGTCGGGAACGTCTATGTGGCGGATGTAAACAACAACACCATCCGCAAGATCACGCCCGGCGGCGTGGTCAGCACGCTTGCGGGTAGTGGGTCAATCGGTGCTGCCGATGGAGTGGGCCAGGCCGCGCAATTTTACAATCCAGCCGGTGTAGCGGTAGATGCGACCGGGAACATCTACGTCTCAGATTCCAGCAACAACGCCATCCGTAAGGTGATCGGCGATCCGCTGCCGGGCCAGGCCACACTGGCCATCGGCTCCGTACTTGGTGTAGCGGGTTCCGAGTCCAAGATCGATCTCACCGTTGATGCGAATGTCCCGGTTGGTGGCGTCCAGTTCCGGGTCGTACTCGGAGATACGGTTAAGGCGACGTTCGTCGGACTGGCCGATACCACACTGAACCCGGGTTTCACGTTTTCCACCACCACCGTCGGAGATACCGTAAAGGTGGTCGTCGTCAGTTTCGCAGGCGATCTACTTCCTCCTGGAGAAACGCTCCTGGGACGTTTGTGCATCAGACTCAACAACCCCGCACTGGGTGATTCGATTATGATGACGCTTCTCGCGCCCCAGGTGGTGGATTCGGTCGGAACCATCATGGTCGTTAATACGGTCGATGGTGTTATTGACGTGGGACTCCGTGGTGACATCACTCGAGACGGGGAGGTGTCTGTCTCAGACATCGTGGTACTGGTCCGTCAGCTGATCGGCAAGGATCCGCTTCCGGCATTCGGTACGTCCGGCTTTGTGCTGGGAGATATGAATCAGGACGGCTCGATGGATGTCTCAGATGCCGTCGCCATGGTAAACAACATCCTTGGCTTGACAAAACCACTGGCCAACGGTCCTATACAGCCGGTGGTCGTGGATCTGGGCGAGATCCAGATGCTTGAAGATGGACAGATGGTCCTCCCGGTTAGCCTGGACGCCGACGGTGTGGTCACGGCGCTCCATGCTTCGTTCACATTCGATCCGACACGCTTGGAGATCGGCACACCCCAGATGGCCAATAGCGCCTCCGGCTTGGTGTTCGACAGCTACGTTTCAGGCGGTACGCTGAATCTGGTGGCCTATGCTGCAATGCCAGGACAGCACATCCCGCCCGGTCAAAATACGATCCTCCTGATTCCGGTCACGGTCCTCGATGGCGCAAACGAAAACCCGGCGGTAACGCTTACCGATATGACGCTGGTTAATTCGCAAGCCTTATCGATTCCGGTAACGCTTGGTGTCACGAGCATGACGGTAGTGGTAGGGAAGACGGAGGTTCCCGGTACATTTGCCCTGGGATATGCCAGTCCGAATCCGTTTAATCCATCCACAACCATCTCCTATGAAGTGCCGCAGCAGGCGCACATCAGGATCGTAGTGTACAACGTGCTCGGCCAGGAAGTCACCCGCCTGGTAGATACGGTACAGACGCCGGGACGCTACCAGGCTATCTGGAACGCCCGCAACGGACAGGGACGTGCGGTATCCAGCGGTATCTATATGTATCGCCTGACCAGCAGCACCGGTTTCAACGATACTCGCCGTATGACCCTACTCAAATAAGAAGGATCCGGAGCATCGTTACGCGCGCGGCACGGGCAGCTTGACAGGATCGCCAGAGCGATTTTGGAAAGTGTATCCAAAGAGCTCGATGTCTGTAGCATACCGGCCTCTAACCAAGGCCCGTGTCTCGTCCGTGTAGTATGCGCTGTAGTGCTGGTGCTCTGTCTTCATCTGGTGAGGTAGCGACATTTTCGTTAGGTCCAAGCGGGCAAGCACTCTTGAAAAATCATCTGCCAGCGACTCAAAGCGCCCGATGAAATCGGGAATCAGGCTGCCGTGTGCGGCCGTGATGTGGCGATACTGTGAGCTGAAATGAATGTCAGCTTCCTCATCAGGGATCTGGGCCGTCGCCCTCACGAATGCTTCGAACGACATCCCTCCATCAAACGTATCACCATACTTCCAGAAATTAAACTCCACCCCGTTGTGCCAATAGTCGCAATCTTCCTCGCGGGGATCAATCTTACTTAGATAACAGCTAAGGAGCCGATCCCAGGGATTTCTCACGAATGTAAAGATGTAGTGATCTGAGCAGGTTGCTCTGATTTCGTGATTTGCGACCTCACGGAAGAGTTTCTCGAAATGGACATCACCCTCCATCTCAAGGATACTGGATACAGCCGTCTTAAGTGAAGTACAGGCCACTTTTGGAATGGGAATATAGACGGCAGCGTACGAATCCAGTACGATACCTGCGGCCAGTTGGTCTCGTAGTTCTATCCACTATCGAGGAAACTTCACTGCGGGGTCTCCTGATGATGGATCGAAGGACGCCAAAGGTGAATCGACAGTGACGTTGGCGCATGAAATGGGATGCGATTCGCTCAAACAGCGAAGATCATTATCTGCTCGTTGGGTCCTGGTAGAAGAGCGAATGATCTACTTGGCTGGCTCTGAATCAGCAACCGGAAAACTCCCTTTATTGAGGGTCCAGAATTTGAGTATGGTTACAGGACCACCAGTGTGATGTCCTCGGTTCTATTCATGAGATCGACTTATTCTTTTGATGATATGCCCTTAATATCGGACCCCTGACAATAAGAATGGTTGACACTAATTCTGGTACGTATTATTTCATTCGTGGCACAAAAAAGAAATTAAGATCTTTTTATCTTATAATTGTAAGGGGTAGTAGTATGATTTCAGGCTAGTGCGGACGACCTATCGTCTGCCCTGCAAAGCTGGCGCGCATTTCATCCCTGGGAATAAATGGCAAACAGAATGTCAATCCCTGAACCTTCCATCGATGTCGTGCTCCAGCACGTAAAAAAGCAGACGTGGCTACGGCGGTAGGGCTTTCTACCGGGTATTAATACCGAAGGATTGGCGTAGCGCGATCCGCAGTAATACCACGATCTCGTAGCACGCATCTTGGGATTCTGTTCCCGGTTCGTTGATCTGAAACCGGAATACCAGGACATCTGATCACTCGCACCACCCACAAAGCCTGATTGAACTTCTCTGACGGGAGTATACGATGCCAGCAGAAATGACCAGACGGGAACGTGTGGAACGTACGATGGCGTTTCAGGAAACGGACCGGGTGCCTCTCTACGACCTGTTGCGCAACGATGCTGCCTTTGCTCACTTCAGTGGAGAAGCGCTCCCGCCTCTTTCCCCGGAACCGGAGACTGTTCGTGAATTGTCCCGTATTTCCGGAAAAGCAGTTGGTGCATTTCTGGATATGACACGCAGCGTCGGATTCGGCCCTGTAGAGGAGAAGGACACCAGGGATGAGTACGGCTTTTTAATGCACCATGCCCCTTTCGAGAAAACGAGTTGGATAGTAGAACGTCCCTTCAACGACGAGGTCGGCGCCGGGGAATTTCTCAAGAAATGGATCCTGCGTACACAGGAAAAGACAGCGGCTGTCACGGCCGATCCCGGCGCGCAACGGGAGGCCTTTCATCGGACGTTTCTGGAGACACAGGCACGGATAGGCGGTACCGTGAATCTATTGACGCAACAGGGCGTCGGGCTGGATGAAGTGCGGCACCTCTTGGGATTTGAACTGTTCACCTACCTCGATGCTGACATGCCGGGCCTGATCTCCGAAGCCCTCGAAGCCATGACGCAGCACAACATCGCCGTATGCCACGCGATAGCGGATCCCGCGCTGTCACCGGTGGTGCTGACCTTCAGTGACATTGCGTACAAGGACCGCCTGCTCCATTCCCCGGAATACCTGCGGCGGGAGATTTTCCCGAGAATCAAACGGGTGAACGAGGCATGGCATGAGCACGGGTTGAAATGCCTGTTTCATTCGGACGGATATCTCATGGAGGTTATGGACGATCTTATCGAGACTGGCATAGACGGCCTCAATCCCATTGAAACGCTCGCAGGAATGTCTCTTAAGGAAATACGAGAGCGTTATGGCCATAAGCTCTTCCTGGCCGGCGGTATCGATATGAGTCAACTGATGTCGTATGGTACCCCGGAGGAAGTCCGGCATGTGTGCCGCGAGGCGATTCGGGATGCCTATCCCGGTTTTTTCATGGGATCAACCACTGAGACCGACAACAGTTGCAAACTTGAGAACATTATTGCCATGTACGAGGTGGCAATGGAAGGGGTAGAGAACGCGGGTGGAGAACACTGATGGACGATTGATTGCGCAGCACCTGCAAGCTCAG
>JABIQT010000834.1 GCA_018667995.1 Candidatus Latescibacterota bacterium | reverse complement strand
TGCAGGAATTTGGAAGCTTCGATGGCCTTCAGGTCGTCGTATCCCAGGCTTACCCCCGGACCGGGTGCGAAATTGGCGTGGTCGGGGTGGGTCGGTCCCGCGACGATTGTAGTATATCCGTCGCGTGCTCCATCGTCATCAACAAGGAACACCTCCAACTCATTCATACGCTCAAAATTCCAACGTATGGAGCCCAGCGTACCATGAATTTCGAAAGCGTTTTGATTCTTGGGGCCCTGAATGACCCGGCACACCTCGAAACTTCCCTTGGCGCCGCATTCAAATTGCACGAGAGCCCCCACATAATCCTCATTGGACACTTCGATATGTGGTTCGTCACTGCCGATGGAGAAATGTGTGCCCTTGCCGGGAGTCGGTATAGGACGGTCCTGGATAAAGGTATCACGATGCCCGATGACTTTCTCGATAGGGCCTGCCAGCGAGAGGGCCATGTCCGTTACGTGCGACATCAGATCACCCAAAGCCCCGAGCCCCGCTTCTGATTTCATAAAACGCCACGAGAGTACGCCCCGGGGATTGCTGGCATATCCGGCGAGAAACCGCCCCCGATAGTGGGTAAGTTGTCCCAGTCGACCATCCCGAATCAGGTGACGGGCATATTGAACCAACGGAGCCCAACGATAGTTGTAGCCTACCCAAGTAAGGATCCCAGCTTCACGGGCGATTCGCTCGATCTCAGCCGTCTCTCCGGGATCCAGGCCCACTGGTTTCTCACAGAATATGTGCTTGCCGGCGGCCGCAGCAGCCTTGACGATTTCGAGGTGATTATTATTGGGAGTTGCGATGTTCACCACATCTACCATCGGATTGCCTATCACCTCTTGCCAGTTAGCTGTCGCGTGATCAAATCCGAGCGATTCTTTGGCCGACTGGGACCTGGATTCCACTTCATCGGCACAAATAACCAGTCTTGGCCTGATGCCGAGATCCGGGTAGCGGAGCGGAATCTGCAGGTAGGATCGGCTGTGAACCGTCCCCATCCACCCCATGCCTATGACGCCAATTCCAATTTCCGTAGCCATATAGCCCTCCCGAGCTAGCCGAGCATACGATAGATCTGACTGACACTGAGATAGAGAAAGAGCACAAGCGCCAGAATGAGAAGTCCGTTGGTGATCATTCCATTCTTCAAGCTGCCGACCCATTTTTCCTTAGAGTTCATATAGAGCAGGGTAGCCGCGAGAAACGGCATAAACAGGGCTCCTACTATGGTATACAGCAAGACAATAGCGACGGGTCGGTCAACCAGCAGGAGCAGCATGGGGGGAAATGTCAAAAACAGGAGAAATGCGCGATAGTAGCGCGAGTTCGGCCGTACCAGCTCAGCCCTTTCCTCCGGATTCATGCGCTTCACGAGGGCAACGAAATCCGCAAACATATAGGGAATGCCCTGCCACACGCCGAGCACAGAGGTAATCACAGCGGCCCAGAATCCCAGATAGAGCGACCAGCGACCAATGGGGCCCAGCGCCAACTCCAACCGGTCTGCCATTGCCAGCACAATATTGGCACCGCCAGCCGCTTCCGGTTTGAGCTGCGCGCCCAGTATCATGACTGCCACGCCAAAGAAACCTGTTAGCAGGTAGGCGGTGCCGACATCAATGCGGATACCCGACATCCACTTGGGGCCTTCACGACCCGCCTCGCGGATCCAGTAGCCATAGCAGAGCACAGTGAGACTACCTCCCACCCCGCCCAGCACACTCAGGACAGTCGGTACAGATCCCAACGGCACGGACGGCCACGTGATTCCCGCAACAATTTCCGGGATCGACGGACTCAGTGCATAGGCACTCATTAGGAAGCTGACAAACATCAAGCCGATCAGGACCTTCATGGCCTTCTCGAAAAGACTATAGCGGCCCAGCATAACCAACCCGGCCCCAGCAAGTGAATGAATCACACCCCAGGCACCGACGGAAATGGATGGAAAAATGGCGTTTCCGGCCAGTCCACACGCGCTGAGGAGCCCGCCTCCAACGATGAAGGACCACAGGATCAGATATATCAGAAAGACATACTGCACCCACCTGCCGAGTCGTTCTACCCATCCCTCCAGCAGCGTAGTGCCCGTGGCAAGTTGCCATCGTGCTACGCCCTCGGTGAGCACATACTTCAGAATCGCCCCGTAGACCGCGGTCCACAGCATTATAGTTCCGAATGTGGCCCCGGCGTTCGTACTGGCTATCATGTCACCGGCGCCAACGCCGGTCGCCGCCACGGCAATACCCGGGCCCATGACCGCGAAGATTCCGAGGATACGTCGATTTATACCAGGTTTAGCTGAGCTGGACATGGGTGTGGCTTTTCGTGGGACGGACATCAATAATCATGTTGGGCGAAAGCGTCATTGAGATGATCGATTGTTTTCCGGTACGAACAGATGCAGCGACCGATGCGACCCCGACTCAACCGGAAGTCCTGTGTCAAGAGATCGAACCGAATAGATTTAGCCAAATGGGGCTCTCAGATGACTTATAGGGTGATCATACAGGCGAGACGACCAAGGCTCCCAAGAGGCAATCGTCGGTATAGAATCGGATATATCGAACGGCCCTACTACCGCGATGATCACTTCGTATTCGAATCGACCACATGACGCCGGATGATGTCGCGAACGAGCTTGATATCGTCGCGGGCCCCGGTTGCATCTGTCAACGGAGTCTTCTGTTGGGTAATGCAGTCATGAAAATGGACCAGTTCGAGTTTAAACGAATTCTGCGTGTTGACGATCAGTTCCTTTTTCCACGGCATGGTCCCCTCCTCCATTCCCTGGACGGTGACGGGGGAAGGTTCACCACGCGCAAAACCGGTTGGAAAACTAATGCTTACGCGATCCGATCCCCCGTACACTTCGAGGGTCTCACGGAAATCCCATAGCTCGGGCAGATCGGTCCAGGTGACCACGCAACGCTTATCCCCTTCGTAGGAGAGCACCGAGGTAAAGCAGCGGCCGTCGCGCCAGATCTCAGCGCTGATAACAGACTCGGGCGGGCCAAACATACCGCGCAAGCTGCTGATATCGTGGATCATGCTGCCAGACAACATGAAGAAGGTGTGATTCACATGATCCGGCTGGTCCCCGATTGCGTCGTGCAGCGCCTGAGCGCGCAGCTTTTGGCTATGCGCCACAGCCGACGCGGGGACATCATCAAAACGGTATAACGTGAATTCTTTGGTATGGAGGTCATTGTTCGGGTGGAGATGATTCACCTGGATAAACCGAATATCCGGGATCTTGTCCACCTGTCGTTTGGCGTATTGGTAGCCTGGATCGTGCTGCTTCATATACCCGACCATAAGCGTGGCGCCTGACTTCCGTTCTGCCTCCAGTATACGATCGGCTTCCTCCAGGGAGTAACACATGGGCTTTTCGATAAATACATGCTTGCCGGCGTTCAACGCCGCCACGGCCACTTCGGTCTTCGGGTCCATAAAGCAGAGCAATACAGCCTCCACATCGGACGCCAGCAGATCTTCGTAATCCGTATATCTATTCGGTACCTGATACATATCTCCCATGAACTCCACAAGCTTCTGTGAAACGTCGCAAAGCGCGACCAACTCGTACTGATCGCGCAATTCCATAATGTGGGGGATATGCTGTATCTGTGCGATAGCGCCACATCCGACGACGCCGATACGTATGCGGGACATGAATGCCCTTTCGGGTGATGGTAGATTTCTGTGTTTACGGCAGGATCGCGTTGGTAACAGAATAGATCTGAACAGGACTGCGAAAACCCACACGATACGTCCGAATGGAGTCGAACCCTGTTCGCTCTATAGAATCTGATTCACCTATTATATAGTGATCCAGATTAGGATGCAATTGTTTGTCCAGCCGGAGCGAGATTAGCCCATTTTTATGGATGATTTCTGAATGAGGCAGGTACCTGAATGGACTTACCGTAGCTGAAATGCAGAGCGAGTGTTCATGCCAGAGTTGCCACACTGACAATTCAATGACGCATTCAAACCGGAAACTG
>JABIQT010000832.1 GCA_018667995.1 Candidatus Latescibacterota bacterium | reverse complement strand
TTCCTCTATCAAACATCTGACCGAGGCGGTGCGTATCGCTGCATGGATGGAAGCCACGGTGGTCGTGCTGCACCCCGGCTGGTATAAGGGGCACTCAAACTCGGAATCCGCTCTTGAACGCTGCCTTGAGACGCTGCCCCGTGCCCTCGATGCCCTCACTGAAGCCGATGACGGCGTATTAATAGCCCCGGAAACGAGCGGTTCCGTCTCACAGTTCGGCGGCCTTGAGGAAATACTGGCCGTGTGCGCACTTCATACACGCCTTGTGCCCTGCCTGGACTTCGCCCATCTGCACGCGCGACAAATAGGAAAGGTCTATGATGAAGACGCCTTCGATGCTGTCTTCACGCGCATTGAAGAAGCCCTCGGACGGGAGAAGCTTGAGAAGACTCACGTTCATTACTATCCAGTAGCGTACGGCGAGAAAGGCGAACGTCGCCACCATGCTTTTGATGAACCTGATTACGGCCCCCGTCCAGAGCCCTTCGTGGCGGCTCTGCACCGATGGCATCTCAGTCCTACCGTTATCTGTGAATCCAGGGACCGTCAAGATCTGGATGCGCTCATGATGAAACAGATGTATGAGGAAGCCGAACCTGTCGGCTGAAATCTCCCCGAAAAATCGAGCTTCACTGATCTCTCAGGCGAAGCAGATCTCCCCACAACCCCTCCAGGATTTCCCACCTTGGGTCGTCATTGCTCGTCAGCGGCCCCATAATCTCTGTTACACGCGTAAGGCAGCGCTCAGGTACGAGCGGGAATGCCCCTAGTTGCGTGGCAATCCACTTCGGTGTCGACAGGTAGCGGTGGTTGAGGGCAAACAGAGCTATGAGCCAGTCATTGACCGCTTGATTCGCGAGGCAATAGAGATGCAAACGGTCGTCTCTGCCCTGGGCGTCATTCCAAAGCATCCTAAAATGGCTCAATCGACCATGAGAGGCACCGATAATGGCCTCGATCAATGCCGGGCTGAAGTAGCGAACGGTAAGCTGTTGTTCGGCAAGATGGTTGTTATCGTCAACAATCGGGGTACAGCATTGGAGGTCCTCAGCAAGGAACGGATTTCCAGGCGGGGTGTCTGGTCCCATGAGTACCTGAGTGACCTCGTCTGAAATCCAGTACCGGATGTGGATGAGACTGCCGTCCATCCAGAAGGTATCGCAGGCAGGTTCTATTTTGACTGCGCAGGATTGCACGATGTGCTTGATCAATGTCGAGCGATCGTTCTGTCGCGGGACTGCACGGCAGAATACGGAAAGATCGACGTCTGAGCCTTTATCGGCCAAGCCACGTCCCAGCGAACCGGAAAGGGCAATAGCTTCGATGCCATCCATGGTGCGATATCTATCCGCGACTTCCACAGCAAGCGTGTGCAGGAGATCTGGAGATTTGGGTATATGTTCGATAGGTTTGATGAATTCGTGGCCGCTCGAATCCGCAAGATCCAACACAGCCCTTATCAAACCCGCGGCAGTGGACCAAGCTTTCCGATCGTCTGCGAGGCCGATCATTTCCAGTAGCCTCTGACCGCACGCTACTGGATTGAGCAGACCATCCAGGCCGATAGTGACGTCTTGTAGCGTGGAAGGAAATGTCAGCGTTTGCGGGCGGTCGTGCAGAGCCAGTATTGCGGCTGACGTTTGATGCACGATCAGATACAGCGCATGACGGAATCGAATATCGTCGCCGCGATCGATTAGATTTGTCGGCGGCAGCGTAAGCCACCATCGAAGTTGGGACAACAATTCCTGATCAGACGGGGACATAAAGAGACGACCTACTGCCGCACTGGTGTGGGCATAATGAGATCGGCGTCAGGCGGCAGGGGAAGTGGTGGATCTACCGATGGATCAGACTGAGTGTCCAGCACAAGCTCAACAGCAATTTCATCACAATGGGTGAATTTGGGGCAGAAGGTACAGTCCTTCCAGACTTTATGCGGGAGTTTCTCTTTGGGAACGGCTGAGAAGCCTACCCGTTCAAAAAAGGCCGTTTGAAAGGTGAGCGCGAAGACCCGAGCAATACCTAGCGTTTTAGCCTCTTCCACAAGCGCATCAACGATTCGACGGCCAGTCCCCCCACCTTGACATCCTTTTCGCACGACGAGTGAGCGGATTTCAGCCAGATCATGCCACATGATCATGAGGGATCCGCAGCCAGTGATCACGCCATCATCTTCCGTCACATAGAAATCTCGAATGCGCTCGTAGAGTTTGTACACTGGTATTGGCAGCACAATATCGTCATCTACATAAGGCTGAATTACGTCAAGTATCCCAGCTGCGTCGCCAATTACGGCTCGTCTGACTGTCACGCTCATTACTCCAGGTTTCAGACAATATTCCTACAGCCAGCTTTCGGCCTGCCTGATCTGTTCGATAATTGATCTTCGGGAGGTGCCACCCGGCACGTCGCGTTTGTCCGCGCTGTCCCGATACTTGAGTCGTCCGACAACAGCCTCATCCAGATGCTCAGAGAATCCCAGATAAACGGCTGGATCGAGTTCTCTGAGGCCACAATCCAGTCGGAGTGCTTCGTCTACAACGGCCGCCACAATACCGTGGCCCTCTCTGAAGGGCACACCACACTGAGTCAGATAATCGGCGAGGTCTGTGGCTAACATCGCATCATCCATGCGGGATAGCACGTTGCTCTCACGCACTTCCAACGTCTCCCAGATTGCAGTATACACCTGCAACGCGACAGATACCGTATCGATGGCATCGAACAGGGGCTCTTTGTCTTCCTGCATATCTTTGTTATAGGCGTGCGGCAACCCCTTCATCAGGGTCAGGATGGAGATGAGATCCCCGACGACACGCCCCGATTTTCCGCGCAGCAGTTCTGCAGCATCCGGATTCTTCTTCTGCGGCATGATACTGCTTCCGGTGGCCAGACGGGCATGCATGCGCACATATCCGAATTCCGTCGACGACCATACCACCAGATCCTCGCTCGCACGGCTGATATGGATCATGAGCATGGCACATGCGCTCAGAAACTCGGCGATGAAGTCCCGGTCGCTCACCGCATCAAGGCTATTGGAGGATATGGCCGCGAAACCCAACTCCTGTGCGAGAAATTCCCGATCCAGAGGAAAAGCGCTGCCTGCCATGGCACCCGAACCAAGCGGAAGCACATCTACCCGCTTACGGCAATCCTGCAGTCTTCCTTTATCACGCTCCAAGCCAGTCATCACTGCCATCGCATATTGCGCGAATCGAATAGGCTGCGCCTGCTGCAGGTGCGTGTAACCCGGAAAAACGACATCTACCGTGCGTTCTGCGAGTTTGAGCAATGCGCTTTGGCAGGACGCAATCTGTGCGAGGATGCCATCAATGGTCTCGCGCAGATAGATGCGTTCGTCGGTTGCAATCTGGTCATTCCTGCTGCGCCCTGTATGGAGCTTCCCGCCCACGGGTCCAATGATCTCAATGAGCCGTTTCTCGACCGCCATATGTATATCTTCGAGATCGCGGGTCAAATGATAGGTGCCCTGAGAGATCTCACTTTCTACCTCTTTGAGACCCTTTTCTATAGACTGGCATTCATCAACCGTAAGCACGCCAACCCTCTCAAGCCCACGCGCATAAGCTATGCTACCGCGAATATCGACTTTATAGAGTCTCCTATCCACATCGATTGATGCATGAAAGTCATCCATCAACTTCTTTAAGCTGTCGTCGTACGAGGCGTCATCCGCCATTGGCATCTCCGGTCAAGCGTCGCGGCTATCGAGCACACGGCTGATGATATTGAGCGCTTCATCAATGTGCTGCTGATCGATGGTCAACGCAGGTGCGCAACGTAATACATTTGTTCCGGCCGAACCTACAAGCAGGCCTTCCTCCTGACAAGCCGCTACCAGTCCGGCTACTTCTCCTTCAAACTCTATGCCCACCAGCAGACCCAGCCCTCTAACGTCTTTGATGTCAGAGTGCCGTCCTTGCAGGGACCGGAGCCCGTCCATGAGCACCGCTCCCGAAGAGGCTGCTCTATCGGCGATGCCTTCGGACAGCATCTTCCTCACGACGGCCGTGGCCACGTGACACACCACAGGGTTGGCACCAAAAGTCGAGCCATGTAGTCCCGGTTTCAGCTGATCGGCCACGTGCGGCTTCATCATTACTGCGCCTATGGGGAGCCCGCCCCCTAATGGCTTCGCCAGGGTCATCACATCAGGTTCAATTCCAGAATGCTGATATGCAAAGAATTTCCCGGTACGGCAGAGGCCGCATTGGATCTCGTCGAAGATCAATGCCACATTTCTTTCATCACAGAGTTCGCGTATTTTGCTAAGGAATTCGAGCTGGGCCGTATTGACCCCGCCTTCTCCCTGAAGAGGCTCAAGCAATACAGCTGCCGTCTTCTCTTTCGATATCGTCTGATCAAGAGCTGCCAAATCGTTAAAGGGCAGATAGACCATGCCGGGGAGCATGGGTGCAAACCCTTCATGGTACTTTGGTTGCGCGGTAGCACTGATGGCACCATAGGTCCTGCCGTGGAAGGAGTTCTCAAAGGACACGATTTCATGTTTGGCTTCCCCCCCCTCCGCGAATGCCCAGCGCCGGGAGAATTTGAGTGCAGCCTCTATGGATTCAGAGCCGCTGTTACAGAAAAACACTTTGGACTCAAAGGCGTTCTCGACCAGTAGTTGCGCGAGTATAGCGTGAGGAGCGGTGTGGTAGAGGTTCGAGACATGCATGAGCTTGGCGGCCTGCTGCGACACCGCACCGATAATCTCGGGCACGGCGTGTCCCAGGGAGTTTACGGCAATACCACCAATGAAATCCAGATATCGCTTACCATCGAGGTCGTATATGTAATTGCCCGAACCACGGTCCAGGACGATGCCTGGTCTGCCATACGTCGGGGCGAGATACTGATTCTCAAGATCGATGATCTGCTGCGTGGTCATTTGAGACTCCTGAATGAGTAATGTGCTCCGTTATTCGGCCGTAACGACCGTTCCATATATACTGTCTTCCGATGCCAGTTCTTTCTGCAAAGTGCCTGGTCCCTGCCATGATATGATTCGGGCACGATGTACGCCCTCTTTCACACATTCAACCGCCGATTGCACCTTGGGAATCATTCCTCCGGTGATTTCGCCAGAGTCTATCAGGTCATGCATCAGTGACGGTGTCAAGCGGCGAATAGTCGATCCATCAGCGCGATATATCCCTGCCACATCTGATATAAAGACGAGGTCCTCACAAGCCACTGCTTTCGCCACCTCGAGCGCGGCGTGATCGGCGTTTACATTGTAGGTGGCTCCATCGTCGCCGAAAGACATCGGGGACACTACAGGGACCACATCGTGAGCCGCAAACATTTCGAGCAAAGATGTGTCGACCTTGGTGATAGCTCCCACAAAACCGATATCCGCTCCATCAAGGAGATGCTTTTCGGCACGCAGCATCTCAAGATCCTTTCCACTCACACCAATAGCGCGCACGCCGTGCCTGCTCAGAAGCGAGACAACCTGCTTATTGACCCTACCGGACAGTACCATTTCCACCACATCCACGACATCGCCATCGGTAACACGGAGTCCTTTGACAAACTTGAACTCTTTGCCCAACAGATCGAGATATCGGCCAATTTCCGCGCCTCCACCATGCACAATGATGGGAAACATATGCTCCAGGGCATGTAGATCCTCGGCCAATTCCTCCATCACACCGGACTGATCTATCGTGGCACCACCAATTTTTATGACTACGGCATTTTCCATTTAGAGTTCTTTCGGCTACCATTAAATACTGGAGCTATCAAGCTGTAACAAGCTTACAGGAGCCCCGTTGTCTCCGAGTATCCAAGCATTACATTCATATTCTGAACGGCCTGTCCCGCAGCGCCCTTAACGAGGTTATCAATAGCACATGTCACGATGGCCTGGTCCGTGCCTTCCACGCGTTGTACCTTCATATCGCAGAAATTCGTTCCCGCTACAAACCTGGTCTCCGGAAAACAGCTCTGTAACCGAATGAACGGCTCATCGACGTATTTTCGCTTATATATCTCGTGAAGATCGTCCGTGGAAAGATCCTCATTTAGACGCACATAAATGGTCGAAAGAATGCCGCGATTCATAGGTGTCAGATGCGGGGAAAAAATCACAAATGGTTGGATACCGGCCAACTTGGTCAATTCCTGCTCGATCTCACCAACGTGCCGATGCGAGTGGCCGATGTTGTAGGGGGTGATACTGTCGTTTACCTCTACAAACAGGTTCCGGAGCTTAACCCCTCTACCAGCGCCACTGACACCCGACTTTGCGTCCACTATTATGTGTTTGGGATCTACCGCCCGCGCCTCAAGAAGCGGTGCCAGACCGAGAATGACACTGGTCGGATAGCAGCCGGGGTTTCCTATGAGCACTGCCTCACGAATCTTCTGCCTGTTCAGTTCAGGTATCCCGTAGACGGTCCCCGCGAGAAGTTCAGGTGAGGTATGGTCATTCTTATACCAATTGGTATACACCTCGGCGGAATCGAAGCGAAAATCGGGACTCACATCAATGACCCTGATGCCATGGTCCAAGAAATATCCCGCCTGCTTCATGGCGACACCATCAGGCGTGCAAAAGAAGACTACGTCGATCGTCTTCGCGTCTATTTCCCCTGATCCACAAAGACTGATGTCGTGGGCCGGATTGAGATGTGGAAATACCTCCGTGATCCGCTGTCCTTTATACTGTTCAGATGAAGCATATGCGACATTTACCTCTGGATGCCGGCTTACTAGTCCGAAAAGCTCTATACCGGTATATCCTGTCGCACCAATAATCGCTGCTGATACCATGGTTCTTGTCACCTTCCGTTCATTATTCCACGAATGCGTTCTGCCAGGCGCCTTGCTGCTTCATCAGTCTGACAGATCAGCAGTATGGTATTATCACCCGCAATGGTCCCAACTACCTCGCTCCAACCGGCCTGGTCTACAGTTTCACAGACGCCTGACGCATTTCCAGATTCAGTCTTCATGACCACCAATTGTCCAGCGAGGGCCACATTTGTAGCGAAGTCCTCGATTTCCCGATGTAACGATCCGGCTCGGATCTCCCGGTCCAGAAATTGGGGCAGTACATACTTGAATGATCCATCTGGTGCCGTCGTTTTCACCATCTTCAGCTCTTTAAAATCCTTAGACAGCGTCGATTGACTTACGTCGAATCCGCTCTCATGCAAAGCTACGGCAACCTCCTGTTGGGTATGAAAGTGCCTACCCTCCATAATCCGGAGTATGTGCTTTTGCCGTTGCTTTTTAGATCTCATTCGCAATCCTCAATCTCTCCATGGAAAATGCTGACCCGAATCTTCGTGATTGCCTGCCAATAGGCGAGGTATCAAGTATCTGTGAGTATACCTTGAAATAAAAACCCAGTCGAATAGAATAAATATTCGACTGGGTATTCAAAAAACGCGAAACATATTCGATTGTCAACAGGAATATAGGAAATTAGATGGGGGAGAAATCAACGATGCCAAGCGGGGATATGAAGCGAATTTAGGTGGTCGGTCGCAGTCACTCACGTCCGGGAGCCCTGATGTG
>JABIQT010000616.1 GCA_018667995.1 Candidatus Latescibacterota bacterium | reverse complement strand
TCGTTATGACCGTTTGGAATCGCGACTTCAGGAATCCCAGGTATTCACGTATTAAATCGAATCTGCCAGTCATAGCGAGGAGGTCTATTTCCGCACCGGGGTCCGCAATGAGTACGTCACATCCTTCAAAAAATCCCAGGTAACGTTCCAGAATGCCATAATCAATTTGAAAATTCTCGGCATCTTTGGCTGTGTAGGGAGGTATGAGGTCGGGAGTGACAAGATTCTCCGCAGCACCTCCCATCACATATCTCACTATTTCGTCGTCCTTGATCTTTTGCCTGAATGCCGCCCCTGCCAATCGATCATTACGGTCGTAGAACGTGGCATGAGCACGATCGGAATAGGCTACCACTTCACCCTTCAGCACTATCGGAATCAAGATATAGGCGACCAAGCCAATGCTGGTCTGCGTCTTCAATTCTGCCTCTCGAATGGCCTGGAGATGCAGTCTGTCCAAAGCGGCATTCATATGATCAACTTGAACCGCTGTCACGCCGGCTTCGCGGACGGTCCATGAGATGATTTCGGATATCTGTTCAGCCCGGCTGAAGGCTTTTGAATTGGAGTCATCGGTGGCGGCGTCCTGATAGGAGCATCCGTCATAGGGATGAATTCCCATGATGAGGCGGGGAATCTCGATATCGCCGATGCGTGTCAGAGGAACGCCACACCCCTCGAGATAGCTTTTCACACTCGTACCATCTTTCAGTGTCGCTGAATGTACAGGTCGGTCATCGTAGTGTTGTCGATGAAGAATGGTTCCTGGCCGATGGTATCTTTCTTCCAGCCTTTGAGCCAGGGCTTGCGCAACTGCAATACGTAATCGTGAAAGACGAAAACACCTCCCGCATCTTCGACCAGTATTCGCTCGGCTTCCGTGTACATAGTACGTCGGTTGTCCGGATTCGTCTCTCTTGCGGCTTCGTCGATGAGCCGATCGAATGAGGCATTGGTCCAATCGTGTCGGCCCGCACCTTTAGCCTGAGTATGCCAGACCATTCCCAGCAGATTGTGCTGATCCGGGAAATCGTATTGAAATGGAATGAGACTTAGCGGTACTTCGAACTGCAGCATCTTCTCGTTATAGGCGCGAGCCTCCATATTTCGGACGCTGACATTAATGTTCAGATGCTCTTTGAGCATGGCGGAAATAGCCTCTGATGCCATAATTCGATGCGGCAATTCGCCCCTGAGCCATATCTCCGTCGATGGAAAACCACGCCCTCCCGGGTACCCGGCTTCCGCCAAAAGTCTTTTCGCCTCGGATATGTCGAATCGTTGAAGATCCTTCAATTGATCACCGGAGTAACCCGGAAAACCGGGGGGGATCATGGTATAGGCTGGGAGGGCATTCCCTCGGAGGACCACGTTGCAAAGCGATTCCCGATCGATGGCATGGCCAATTGCCCTGCGAATGCGTTTGTCGCTGAATAGTCCGTCACGAGTCTGGAAATAAAGGTAGAGCGCATTGAAATCCATGTATCGATGCAATTCGCTACTCAGCTGTGGGTCACTGTCAATGCGATTGAGGTCGCGCACATCGATCTGAGCCAGATCGATTTCGTTGTTTTCGTAAGGCAGAAGGCCGCTTGCCATCTGGCTTTGAAAGAATACGGATCGGATCTTAGACAGATAACCCTTATTGGGCCCATTGTACATTGGATCCAGCTCCAGATCCAGATACTGTCCGGATTTCCACTCAGTCACCTTGTAGGATGAATTGCTGACGCTATTCTCGTCTTTTGCCCAATGCTCACCAAACTTATCTATCTGCCAACGTGGGACAGGTGTGGAGGTGAAAAATGCCGTAATCATTGGGAAATATGGGCAGGGGCCTTCGGTCTCAATTTCAAGAGTCAGGGCATCAGTAGCCCGGATTGCCACTTCGGCAGCGCTCTGTGCCTCCCCTGTATTGTATGCCCTGGCTCCCTTAATATCGTAGTAGAAAAATGCGTAGGATGCTGCGGTTGCGGGATCTAACATGCGTTTGTAGGAGAATTCAAAGTCATGAGCCGTTACCGGCCGTCCATCGCTCCACTTTCCGTCCGGACGTATGTGGAATGTCCACCGTGTCAAGTCATCAGAGACTTCCCATGATTCTGCCGCCCCTGGAATCACCACATTATTGTGGTCAAGCATGGTAAGTCGTTCGAACAAGAATACGATTCCGCCTACTTCGTATATGGCCACACCGATGTCGAGATTTGTCGGCTCCGCAT
>JABIQT010000724.1 GCA_018667995.1 Candidatus Latescibacterota bacterium | reverse complement strand
CCCGATATCCGGACTACCCCCGCGTCATCCCCGATACCTGGTCCATCAACACGACCATGGCTACCAGCGACATGTGCCAGATCATGGCCCTCCTGCCAGATCACCTGGGCCCGCGACATCCCGTAAATACAGAGGAAGGCTGGGAGTACAAACCGGCTGTGGAGATTCGCCTGTCCATGCCCGGACAGCACCTATCTCTGCTGACGACACGGGATATGGGGTATAGCCGTGGCCAGGGCGATGAGACGGAGGTCCCACCATACGACCCGGTCGGAGACTGGACGTTCACCTCATCCATTCCAGCAGACATTGCTAACGACTCGGATGACGATCCATTTAGAATGTGGCTGGATTATGACTATCTAACCACCAGCATCAACGTTTTCAATGACGGCCCGGAGGAAAGTGTGATTGCCCGATTCAACACCGCGGAAACCGCCATGATCATTGATTCACCGGGAGAGCGTGTCTGCCGCATGCTCCTGATGCCCCTGCGCATGCGAACCTACAAGCCGGCCACAGCAGATGAGACACTCGAAGCCGCTACGTCGTAACGCGGTGGATCCTCTGGTGACAATCGTGTTAGCTCCGTGGCGCAGGCGGTTTGAAGTCGAACTCTTTGGGGGGCTCCACACCGAGCAGGTGCCGCACGAAAAAGTCCCACCGTCTGCGCATCATATATGGTTCATTCCCAAAACCGTGACCGCGATTGGGGAACATAATCAACTCGAAGTCTTTATTGGCCTCGATCAGCGCATCGACCAGTAGCAGCGTATTGGAAGGCGGTACATTGGAATCCATGGTCCCATGGGCGATGAGCAGCTTACCCTTAAGATTTCCAGCCAGCAGCTGGTTGGCCTGGTTGTCGTAATTGGACGTACCGTCTTCGTTATCCACCAGCAACCCCTGCCACTTCTCGCCCCAATCGTCCTCGTAGTTCCTATTATCATGATTGCCCGCGCCAGATACAGCGACCTTGTAGAAATCCGGATATCTCAGAACCCCGCCCGTAGATGCAAATCCGCCGCCTGAGTGCCCCCAGATGCCTACTCGATCGATGTCCATCCACGAATAACGTGCCGCGAGCTCCTTGATGGTCGCTATCTGATCGGGAAGCCCGTTGTCTCCCATGTTGCCGTAATAGGCCTCATGAAACGTCTTGGATCGGCCGGGGGTACCCATGGCGTCAACTTCTACAACGATGAAACCCAATTCAGCCAGTGCTTGTTTATCGCTTCTCGAAGCCCGAAAGCTCCGCGAACCGACGCTACCCGATTGGGGGCCGGGATAGAGGTAGTTGAGAATCGGATAGATCTTCGACGCGTCAAAATGGCTAGGCTTATACATCAGGCCGTACAAATCTGTTAGCCCATCCCTCGCCTTCGAAATGAAGGGCTCGGGAGGTATCCATCCGGCTGCCGTCAATTCAGCAATATCCGCCTCTTCAAGCGTCAACACCTTCTCGCCTTTCAGGTCTCGGAGCACCGTGACAGGCGGAACCATGGGCGTAGAGTAACTGTCGACAAAGTGTCCGCCCGAACGTGAGAGTGTGACCACATGATTCGCGGGCTCGGGTGTGAGACGCTTGAGGCCACTACCGTCCATTTTGATGCTGTAGAAATTCCGGTAATACGGATCACCGTCCTCCCCTCCCGCGGCGACAAAATACAGGATGCGATTCTCACGATCGATGCGCAGTAGTTGCTGCACATTCCAGGCGCCTTTCGTGATCTGATGCTTCAAATCACCCGAGGCCAGATCGTAGAGGTAAAGATGTCCCCAGTCGTCGCGCTGCGAGAACCAGATCACCTCACCCGGTTCCTTCAGCACATGCCAGTTCACCTTACCGTTGCCTGACTCAAAAAAAGTATCGACGGTCTCGCCCATGACATGCCGGACGGCGCCTGTCTCCGGATCCGCCACACTCAGCTGGGCACTCTTGTGATCTCGCGATGAGGAGACGAAGGCCAGTTGCGAACTGTCCTGGCTCCACTCCACATCCAGCCAGTCTCCGCTGCGCGTAGCCACATGATCGCTAATTGTGGAACGGTGCTGGTCGGGATCCATGTTCAGACGAACGACTCTCGGTCCGTCCACATGAATGACAACCCGCGACATGCGAAATATGACGCTGTCGGCTGGAAACGGATACCGCCATTGCTTGAGTTCGGAGTGGCCGACTTTTGTGGAGACCAGATACATTTCACCGACACCCCGGGCATCGTGCTGAAATGTAGCGATCTTCTTCGAATCAGGCGACCAGAGCAGCACGGGCCGATCGCTGCGAACCCAACCCGCATTGTTTGTGGCATAGCCGAAGTGCTCGATGCCATCGGCGGTGAGTTGCGTCTCCTCTCCGTTGTCTATATCTCT
>JABIQT010000827.1 GCA_018667995.1 Candidatus Latescibacterota bacterium | reverse complement strand
TGCCACAGCTGTAAAATAGATGGGGCATTATGAGGCACGCATGTGCGCCAATAGTGAATGAGCGTAATCTTTGGTCGATGGGAAAACTATGAGAAGATTTAGACGGTAGAGCGTTCAACGAGGTTTATTTCAAGTCGGCACGATTCGCTATGGGGCGGCGAAAGTGACCAGGCGGTCAGGTGCCGGAGCAAGGACCGTGTACATTTAAGACAGAGACACGGTGTTTTTCTTTTGCTCTAATTCCCTCTCTTTCAGCCAAGGGAGAATCCTTCTTTGTGCTTCGTTGTAACCCACCTGAACGATATTATTAGCCTCACCGAACCCAAGTATATCAAAATGCTCAACAGGCATGGATATGTAAACATCTGTGAGCTTTTCCACAATGCCCTTGAGTTGTAAAACAGCACCAATTTCAGCCGATCTTTGCATGATCGTCGGTAGGGCGGGCATCTTGATCTTCTCTGCAAAAGGATTGACCTTGCTGAAAAGCATATCCCAGCCGGACAGGCTGTCTCCATGTGTTTCGTTCTCACCCATGTCGACAATTGGGCTGACATCAATCGCAATCACCGTGCCCCCGTCACACATCTGGCTCATCACATCGATGGGCAGGTTGTTGAGAAGTGCCCCATCCACATGCAGGTCTCCATCGAAAACGACCGGTGGCACAACTGCTGGAAGCCCCCCACTGACGCGTACGGCTCTCCATAAAGGGCCAGTACGGTGTGTCTTGACTTCTGCCCGGGTCAAATTACTGGACACGCAAAAAAATGGAATCCAAAGGTCTTCGATCTGAATATCCTCACCACCTACGAATTCTTTGATATCATGTACGAGAATGCCATCGGAAAACATGGAGGTGACCGGCAGGGTAAGGTGATAGTGCCAACGAGAGAAAACCTTGCTGGTAGCCTTAATCATGGTTTTGACATCCCACCCTTTTGCGTGCCCGGTCGCATATATACTTGAGACGTAGGCGCCGATGCTGTTTCCACCAATAATGTCGATCGGCATCCCTTCTTCTTCCAATGTCTTAATCACACCGAAGTGGGCAAATCCACGTGCACCACCACCACCGAGACATAGCCCAACTGCCTTGCCTGCAATGAACCGTGCCAGCCGCGCAAAATCGCCGTCCAGATTCCAGCGGACATGATAGTGCTTGGATATCTTCCGAGGGGCGAGCCACTTGATCGTCCCCTTGGGTTGTTGGGTACCATCTGGATGAAGCAAGACAAGATCCGAGCGGACCGTGGCTATATTGTTGACGCGGGCTTCAAACAGGGTCTGCGCGGGATCATCGGAGGCTTGTCCAACGAACACGATGCGATCGGCTTGCCGTATTGCTCTGGATGTCCATGGCGAAATCTCCGAATCCACTTGATAGACCACGAAGCGATACTCCGCTTCATGGTGATCGAGCCATGCGGTGAGTTTGATATTTAACGGATTATCGGCGTCTGATTGGGCAATGTCCGGAACACCGAGGGTGGAATCAACGCGGTGACTGCTAAGATGGATCGCTGTATCGAGCGTATTAAGTGTGGCAACAAAGCGTTTGGTAAATTGTGTCAGCGGGACATCGGGATTAATGGGGACGACTGCAATATTGGTCACATTGTGTGATCGGGCTTTCTCGAACTGCGCGCGCCGTAACCGACCGATTACGATGTTAGTAATCTGCCGAATGACGTGGGGATATTTCTCCATCAACCGATCGAAACCTGCCTTGTCAAATTTAACCAGTGCGGTATCACGCACAGCGGCAACGTCAGCAGTGCGCGTTTCACCTGTGAACATCGCCATTTCACCGACACTCTCACCGGGGGTGATTTCGCCCACGACAATGACCTGTCCATCCTCAAGATTAACTCTCGCCTGCAACCTACCGCGAATGAGGATGTACATACTGTCGCCGGGGGCGCCCTGTTTTATGAGGACATCCCCTCGAGAAATCTGAACCCATTCTGCCTCTGCCTCAATGTCGTTGAATGTCTCCTCATCGAGTTCGCCAAAGATATTGGGTAACATTTCGTCCAGTTGGTTTCGGAACAAACGCTGACGAATTGTCTCGCCCACCTGTGCCAGGGCATCTGGATTCGTCGAGGCAATGCGGCCGAACCCAGATTCCGGAATTCTTACTAGCCCTGCGGGGATGCCATCGTTGTCGGCGTAAATGCTCGCCGTACGACTTTGCCCCGTGAAAACGCCCATTTCGCCGACTAACTGCCCCGGTTTGTTCTCTCCTACGAACATCTCGCTGCCGTCGTCCAGGTTGATAGCGACCTTCAACTGACCTTCGATCACCAGGTACGTAGAATCGCTTTGGTCGCCTTGATGAAATAGATTTTCTCCGGGTTCTAAACTGAGATAGGTAAGGTCCTTCGACAAATCTTGCAGGACCTCCTCGTTCAGGTCCTTAAACAGATAGGTCTCTCGAATGTGTGCGAGTAACTCAGCTTGCGACGGTTGTTTTTTCTTTTCTGGCATACTGTATATCCCTAGCCCTGCTCTGCGGATTTCTCAATTTCTGATAATTTCAAGTAGTCAATGCGATGTCCCCCGGCCTCAGTCTCTCCTGAGGTCGTAATCGTAATGACATGGTCGCCATCTGAGACATCTTTGAGTGAGAGTGCAACGTGCTTGAACATGCCCTTCCCCACACCACCTACGGGTGCCAGCAATTCGCCATCGACAAACACCTGGTCTTTTTCGGCGCCCCACCGATCATAAATGAAAGCCAATTCACCGTCTGCGTAGTCACGGTCAAGGGCAAAGTGGACATTGAGTTTCTCTGCGGCGCCTTTAGACTTCGGTCCATCCTGCACTGTGATGAGATGAGGTATGCCTGGACTGTTGACTTCATCTAGATCCGTACCCACCTGATAGTCGAACGTGGCTGCCCATTTTCCTTGAAAGTCGTTTCGACCGGATCTGCCAATCTGCCAGATGGTGTTTTGATACATTTCTTCCGCTTCTTCCGACAAGGTCGTCTCGGTTTCAAGTGCGGCTTCTTGCGCATTCAACGGGACGACTTCTCTGCCTTGGTCAACAGCCTCTTCTTCTTGGCCGCTATGCACCTCATTGCCCTCTTCACCATGTTCTTGAATCCCCTGTGTGGCTTCGGAAATCGTCTTCATGATAACGGTGATCGGGAGCTTGGCGATCTCAATAAGCGGAACTATTGCGAGTCTGGACACGCTGTTATACGCCGACGTATACGGATCATCGGTGTTCTCATCCTCATCGGGGGCTTCCGCCTTCTGTTGAACCTCGTGCATGGTTTCGGCGATCGTTTCCATGCCAGAGACCACAGCAGTGAGGGAAATCTTCATCATCTGTTCAAGAAAACTACCCATCTTTGGTCTAATCTCCTGTCAATATCAGAATCTACCTGATAATTGGCAACCGTACTCGTCACTGATCATTCTACTTGAATGCTTTGTCCTCAATTGATTGAATCGAAGGGTAATTGTAATTACTGGCGTCAATACCGTCAAGTGAATTGGCGACTACGGATCATGACCAGATACCTTGAGAACGGTCGTGATCTGACACTACTTCCAATCTCAAATTACCAGACTTCAATTGTGTTACGCGGAGGTACAAGTGGAGGTCCAGATAGACCTAAGCTGTGAGAGGCCGATAGAGTGCTCCTGGGACACTTTCTCGCATTGGGGACGTGGTCATCTTGGTCAATGGCAAGGCCGTAGAAGGCTTTTGGGGGGTATGTAAATTGTTTGGAGTAAGTGGCAACTGCGGTCACCCTATTGGTAACAAGGAGGAGCTATGGCCAGACGCAAGCAAGAACAGGGTAAAATGGATGCACACATCGACGAACTTCTCAACGACGGCGTCAATGCCCAACGTCTGTTCGGTCAGGAGGGTGTGTTCAAGCAGCTTAAGAAGCGCATGGCTGAGCGTATCAAGGAGACCGAACTCACGGATCATCTTGGCTATGAGAAAGAAGCCCCTGATAGCCTTGACGGTGGCAACAGCCGTATTGGCAAAACCACCAAGACTTTAGAGGTTGAGAAGTGCGAGGTCTCCAAAGACATTCCCCTGGACCTTGAAGGAAGCTTTGATCTTAAGCTCGTCCGTAAGTATCAGACCCGCTGGTCCGACCTCGACGATAGGATCATTGCGAAGTGTGCGCATGGCATGACGACCAGAGAGATCCAGGGACATATCGAAGACCTCTGCGGCGTCGCCATCTCCCCAGAGCGGGTCTCCAGGATCGCCGACGGCGTGGTCGATGAAGCAGCAGCCTGGCAGTCCAGACCGCTCGACGCGGTGAATCCAATCTTGTTCATAGAGGCCCTCTTCGTCAATGTACGGGATGCAGGCAGCGGAGCCCTACTATCCCTCTCATTGCGCACGATATTCCTGGATTCCTGAACATTAAACCGTAGTTTGAGGTCGGTCATAATGCTATAGCCGCCACCAGACTGACCTGTGATACCGAGAAATTCACCGCCATTGGCCGAATACGAGAACCTCTGAGTTTCAATCTTCGGAGCATCTGCCTGATTGGTGCAAGCGGCAGCACATTCGGCACGATACCTGACACAGTAGGCATTCCAATGAGCTCGCCAACCTTATCACTAATGGGCTATACAGCGTTTAGTTCCATCGTCGCTTGAAGGATATGGGGCTATAGTTCTAACAGTTAGAATCACCGTAGGCGAGAAAAGAACTCAGATCTGCCAGCCCCAACATGCCGCGGTCTGCAGTGTCAAACAACCACGAAAAACAAGGAGCGTTATCCATGAACGATACAAATGCCTTTTCACGCCGGGGTTTTATGAAAGGAGCCTTGCTGGGCGGTGTCGGAGCAATGACATACAGCGCTCAGAATGTGGCAGCCGCGCTCTTAGCGGGCAAAGAACCCGGTGATGTGCGTGGGTGGGGCATCGAACCTGGGGTGGTCAGCATCAGTGGCAACGAAAATCCTCTGGGACCGTCCCCTCGTGCCATTGAGGCAGTGGCCAAAAACCTGTTCGCCGTTAATCGCTACGGTAGCCAGAAAACACCTGACCTCGTCGCCGCCATTGGCCGATATCACAACATCGACCTCCCGGAAGGCGACACGAGTACCTGGGAGGGTCGACGAAAGCTGGCGGAAATGACTCCAATCATGGTCACAAGCGGATCCAGCCCTCTGCTGCACATCATGGCAACCGAAGCCATGAAAGAAGGCGCAGAGATGATCCTTGCCCGACCGGGTTATACAGACCCGGCAATGACCTGGATGAATTACCGTAAGGCGAAGGGCCTTGATTTGAAAATCCGGGGGGTCCGCCTGGATGAGAATTATGCTCACAATCTCGATCTGATTCATGAAACCATAAACAGCAATACGACGATGGTAACCAT
>JABIQT010000826.1 GCA_018667995.1 Candidatus Latescibacterota bacterium | reverse complement strand
TTGTCGTACTTATCCGCACCTGAATGATGATGGTTTTGTGGCTGAGCACCTTGATTCGTGGATGTCTGAATGAAGATTACAGAGGTTGAGGCGATCCCGATCAATGTACCGCTGAAATCGGGCTTGACGACAAAGACGGCCCATGGCGAACACATTGATTCACCATATGTCCTCGTCAGAATCCACACCGATTCTGGGCTTCAGGGCCTTGGCGAAGCTACGGTGGCGCCTCGCTGGAGCGGGGAAACATCCCAGAGCACGGTCGGCGCCATCGAGGAGCTAATAGCACCCCTGCTAGTGGGACGGGATCCCCTCAGGCGAAACGCGCTCTGTGGATTGATGCACCGTGCTTTGACTGGGAACTCATTTACTAAATCTGCTATTGAAATGGCGTTGTGGGACCTTCAAGGCAAGGCACTGAACTGTCCCGTCCACGAACTCTTAGGTGGTGCCGTTCGGGGCGTGATTCCCATGAAGATGGTCGTCGGAGCTTTTCCTGTTGATCAGGCGCTGTCCCTCGCCGAGCGGTTTCTTGATTGGGGTGCCAAATGTCTCAAGGTGAAAGTCGGTCTTGATCCTGTTGAGGACCTCGCTCGCGTCGCATCTGTGCGCAAACTGGCTGGCCCAGACATAAAAATCGGCATCGACGCGAACTGTGGCTGGTCATTGCCTGAGGCCCGTGACATGCTGGACAGGATGGAGCCGTTCGACATACTCTTCGCTGAGCAACCGATCGGGCGTGATCAGGCGTATGACATGGCTACGCTTCGATCTGCTTCGAAAATACCCATTATGGCCGATGAAGACGTGTTCACCATCCAGGATGCATCGCGGATTGCATCTGCACATGCGGCAGACATAATCAGTGTGTATCCGGGGAAGCACGGCGGAATCTCCCAGACGCTCTCCATTGTCCACATAGGCGCGGGCGCCGGAATGGTATGTCATATGGGGAGTAATCTGGAATTGGGCATTGCGACGGCAGCTATGTTGCACGTGGCGGCGGCTGTACCACAGATCGACAGCGAGCGATATCCGGGAGACCTACTTGGTCCGCTGTATCACGAAGCAGATATGATTATGGAATCTTTGAATCTCGGCCCCGTCGTTGCTACCGTACCGGAAGGCCCCGGCTTGGGTGTCGAATTGGATATGGACCAGGTCAAACGATGGCGTGTGTAGGCACATCATCACCTTTCTGCTTGGTAAGTCTCGCGATGCTACGTCTCAAATGAGGAGAAACTTCAATGACTGCAATTAAATACCGAACTTGTATTATTGGGTTAACAGGGATCGGAGCTGGGAATCCTCAAGAGCCCGGGATGCAGGGTTTCGGGCCGGAAATGCCGCGATCGCATGCGAGATCGTATGCTTTTCTTCCCGAGACGCAGCTGGTGGGCGTGTGTGATCTCAAGCAGGATCTCGTCGATGACTTCGTCCAAGCTTGGTCGGAGGACTTCCCGATGGTCAAGGGATTCACTGATTACCAGCAGATGCTCTCAGAATGCCGTCCGGACATCCTCAGCGTCGTCACGTCTGACAATAGACATGCAGATATTGTCGTGCATGCTGCGGGAACTGGAATCAAAGGTATGTTCTGTGAGAAACCCATTGCGACGAGCCTCGGTGATGCGGACCGAATGATTACGGCGATAGAGCAGAACGGGATTGTGACAAACTTCAATCATACCAGACGCTGGATTCCGCACTATCGGATGGTCAAACAGATGGTAGCGGACGGTAGCATCGGCAAATTGGGAAGAATCATACTCCACTTTGGCGGACCGCGGGCGATACTCTTTCGCAATGGAACACATATGATCGATATGATCTGCTATCTGGCAGGTTCAGATGTCGATTGGGTGTTTGCCGAGCTCGACGAAGGATACGAGAACTACTGGCCTTACGGCGGTGATGGGGGTAGAAATCCTGACCTGGAACCAGGTTGTTCTGGATATATCCATTTTTCCAATGGCGTTCGAGCATTCTATAATGGCTCAAAAGGCTTGTCCCCGGAGACGGGCTTTCATCTTATCGGTACGGAAGGCTCAATCTGGGTCGATGACGCAGGTGTGGCTCTCACAACCGATGGCGGCACGAAACGAATCCCATGTGAGCCTCGAACTATATCCAATGCCTCGTCGGCAATTCGGGAGATCATAGCAGGCATTGAGCTTGGAGCGCCTGTTATTTCGCCGCCTCGGGAGGCACGGAAGACTCTCGAGATTATATTGGGCTTCCTCGCTTCCCAAAAACGAGGAAACTCGCGGATTGACTTTCCCCTGGATGAGAGTGCGGTTTAACATGGCACAGGTGCGGCGAGGCCGCGCTCTGCATGCCATGTCCAGGAACGCATGTTCAAGATGTCGAATGGGGTGATGTGTTGTCTCGTCTTTTCGATTAGCGCCGTTGAATCACAGTCAATTGTATTGAGAAGGGGTAGAAATGAACGCCATAGTAGCTTTTGTGGGGATGACAGGTTCTGGCAAATCGACTGCGGCAGAATGTCTGATAGAACGGAAATGGACATACATCCGTTTTGGTCAAGTGACCATCGACAGTTTGAAAGAGAAGGGTTTGGATATAAATGAACAGAACGAACGGACGATGCGTGAGTCCCTGAGAAAGACATATGGTATGGGCGCATTCGCCACATTATCCCTGCCGGCCATAAAAGACAGCATCGAAAGCAATAACGTCGTAATCGACGGTCTCTATTCCTGGTCCGAGTACAATATCCTCAGAGAGAATTTTGGGGAGCGTCTCTTCGTGATTGCAGTCTACGCATCTCCTGCCACCCGTTACAAACGCCTGGAAAGCAGGTTTACCGATAGCACCGACACCGCCCACAAAATGCGACCGCTGACTCCGCACGACGCCCGCCAACGAGATTACTCGGAGATCGAGAATATCGAGAAAGGCGGCCCTATCGCTATGGCAGATTATACGGTGGTGAACGAGAAGTCATCGTCGGAACTGCGAGATCAGATCGCAGAAATCGTTACGGGGATTACCGGATCCTAAGTCACATAGGAGCATTAAATGAAGGAAACCGAGTACATCAGACCCACCTGGGATGAGTATTTTCTCAAGTTGATGGATGAAGTATCAAAGAGGGCTACATGCGATCGCGGAAGAAGCGGCTGCCTTATCGTCAAAGACAAACGAATTCTCTGCACAGGCTATGTCGGATCACCCGCCGGCATTCCGCACTGTGATGAGGTCGGCCATCTTATGAAGCAAGTAATAGATGAGGACGGCACGATACGTCAGCACTGCGTAAGGACCATACACGCCGAACAGAATGCGATCTGCCAAGCCGCCCGATACGGCACTCCGCTGGACGGCACAACTCTCTACTGCCGCATGGAGCCTTGCCGTACATGCGCCATGCTCATCATCAGCGTTGGAATCAAGAAGGTAGTGTCAGAAAAACGGTACCACGCCGCCCAGGAAACCCGAGAGATGTTTTCCGCCGCCGGCGTCGAACTCGTTGTGGTAGAAGATGCTACACAGTCCTACGACAATCAATAAGGCCGATGAATTGTCAGCAACGGCACTGTCCTTCGATATGCTGCGTTGTTATGTGGCCACCGCCGCGCCCTACGGCCGATTTATACCTTTTACTGCGCATCTCCCAGATCCGGAATAGGTAGCATTTCACCATTTCGCATGGACGAGTCATGGGCAATGATTCCTGGAATCGCGTAGCGGGCCGCATCCCACACATTATTCGGCGGTGTCTTCTGCGCTACACATGCGGTGACGAAATCATCCACGAGGAATTGATGTGCCCCCGCGTGGCCATTAGGCAGCCCGACGAAAGACGCGGGCAATCGTTCTACCGGATGGACCTGCGATACGCCAAGGTGGGTGCCATCTGAGGCGGTCACAAGATTCATTCTGTCATCACTTCCAGCTTTAACGGGTTGCCCCTGACAGGCTAAACGCTCGTCTAGATTAATCTTATCTTCCGACTTTTTGCCTACCCATCTGGTCCCAGCCGTATTGTCTTCAAAACTTCCTTCCGTGCCAAAAAGTGCCATTCTAACGGTGCCAGGATGTCCCACCCTGCGGAATTCGTTTATTCTTGAAATGCTGCCATCGGACATTCGGAATAAAGCTGACTCATTACTAAATCGGTTGTTCCATGGATTTGCGTTCTCAGCGTAGATTCCATCGTCACCCGTATCCACGAAACCCAGACATGATACATGTGTCATTGTGGCGCCGGTTACGGATATGATTTGACTCGTTGAATGCGTTGGATAGTACATGGGCGGCTTTCCGGCAAACTCGCGCCATCGATCACCACCACGCCACTTTGCGACCTCATAAAGCCCGTGATCCCAGTCATGGTAATATTCCGCCTCGCCGTAGACCACATGTCCGAAGGCTCCTTTGCTGAATTGTTCTCTGCAGTAGATGACCCCTGGGTAGTAATAGCTTGTTTCTCCAATCATGTACACTTGTCCAGTCTGCTTCACAGTCTGAACCAGTTCTTCGATCTCTTCTAATGTAATACCTGTAGGTACGGCCGAATAAACGTGCTTGCCGGCTTTCAGGGCCTGTACGGCCTGAGGGGCATGAAGCCAGTTTTGCGTGATTATCGCCGTTGCTTGGATGTCCGCACGTGCACAAACCTCGTCGAGGGAATTGACGGTGTCTGAGATACCGTGCTTACGGGCATTGTCGTTCAGTTTCTCGCCGTCCAGATCGCACAGGACGATTTCGTCTACGAGGGGATGCGCCTTAAACAGAGGGATAAAACTCTGTGCGAAGGACCCCGTACCTACCATCGCTACCTTGATTCCCATCTTATTCTCCTTCGCATGATTGAGCTTGTCTGGATGTTTGATTGATTGTATATAATCGGGATTAAAGCATCAACAGATTCCACAATGGGAGAGCATGTCACATGTCCGCAAGCCCTGAAGACGTTAAGCCGGTTGATCTGGAAGACATTCAAAGTAGAATCAATGATCAGGGATACGCCATTGTCCCATCAGTTATTTCACCTGAAAAAGTGGACCAGATCAGGGCAATCGTAGAAGACCTACTGGTAGCCGAGAAGACCGACCAACATGTGGAATCTAAAGCCCAGCGAGTCGGACAAATTGCCATCAAACATCCCGTCTTTACGGACTTAATGTGCCACGAACTGGTAGTGGGTGTTTGGCACAATTGGTTGGGGCGTGACATGATCTGTTCAACCTGGACTTCAAATACATACTATCCGGGTCATGACACCATCGGTTGGCATGCGGACTACCCGTATTGGGCGTTGGAGCAACCTTGGCCATCAGGGAACTTCACAGGTCAGACTATTTGGATGTTAGATGATTTTTCCAGAGAGAATGGCGCCACAGGTGTCGTACCAGGATCCCATCATCTCCTCTCCCCCCCGGTTGAAGCTGATAAATGGCGTGATGATGCTGTAATACTGGAAGGTGTAAGAGGAAGTGTGGCGTTTCTTCATGGTGCACTATGGCATACCGGTCGGCCCAATACGACTGATCAGAGCCGGTCCTGCTTGCTCGGTATGTACATTCGTCCACATTGCCTTCCCATGGAGGATATGCGTGGGCAACTTAACGTGTTAGAGAATCCTTCAGAGTTACTTACGCAGGTTATGGGGGGGAATCAACGCCAACCTCAGGATGTCACAGGATAGCTTCAATCCGGCCTGATCTCGTTTGCTCCGAACAAACCCCCCGTCCAACCTATGAATGCGTCATACTCACTGATGATGCCTTTATCCATTTCTTCGTCGCGACCATAGTCTCCCACCACAAGCCGGATCTGTGTTCGCCAGGCATCTCCCGCATATAAATCCCGTCCGAACAGGGACAGATAAAGGGCGTGATGTGCCGCCACACCATCATAGGCAGCACCCTCTGCATGGTAGGTTACGCCAACTGTCGACACGTCCTCCGGCTTGCCCATAAAGACTGCGCAGAGGTTCTCATTGCTGGCAAAGCCAAGTGGGTACGCGTAGGGCCTCCCACACGCAACGTGCCAAGGCCACCTGCCCTTCTGCCCCCTACCGTCCGTCATGATGTGCGCTGCGGTTTCATCCCTTGGGAAGAAGTTGTACATTCCATGGTAGGCCGGGCTGTCGGGAATCATCGTGCTCTCGCGTGCCACTTTATCTTCGGCACTCCAATTGCCAAGAAATAGCCCCCCACTCAGATCCGAATGCACATAGTTACTGCAGAGCAGTTCGTAGGCGGGATAGTGTGTGTATCCACGGACCGTGATATCAACATCAATGATATTCGGTGATTTTATGGAGAACTCAGCGGTGGTGGACACCTGGTGACTTATGGTCGGCTGCCAGGTGAGGATTGCTCCAGTATCGGTCCGCTCCACCTGGGGGCGAAGCGCTCTCAATTCGGTGAGCCAGCTGTTCTTTGAATAAGCCCGGAACAGGGTCAAGGATCCAGACCGATCCATCTGACTGCCTTCTGGAGACGCAAACATGGCATTGCGACGATAAACCAGGTTGCGCACGTGATGTCTGTGATCGGAGACTGCTTCGCCATTGTCAGCTACCAGAATACCGGAGAGGCGTTCTGTCTCAAATGTGAGTAGATCCCTTTCGGCATCCCATGATGTCAACACAGATTAATCCTCATTACTCTGATCGTCGAGGGGCATTGCGTAGTGAATCTGGCGGGCGACTTCCTTAAAACCCATATCGGGATAAAAAGAAGAGCCAATATCATTCTGGGCCAATGTCTCAATCCGGGCATAAGCCATACCTTGCTCCCGGAAATAGTCGAGTGCCCTCATCATCAGGGCGTGACCAATACGCTTTCCACGGTGCTCGGGCATCACAGCTATATTCGGAATGCCACCGACCTTGGTCTCCATATCAATTCGGGTCGTGATATAGCCAATGACACTTCCTGCGGACTCCGCGACATAGATTCCCAATCGGTTGGCTTCCACGTCGGCATCAATATGTCGGACTTTCCGAGACTGCCAATTCTTTCCGTCTATCAAGCCAAAGTGCTCTTCTATATTCTGGTCGATGCAGACGCCATCAAAACAAAGGGCTGTAATCTCCTTAAGTGACTCACGATCTGGCTCATGGAACAGCCTGATTGACACACCTGGGATTGCGTCAGCGATTTAGCACCTCCTCATAGTATGCCTCGTATTGCGGTACCACGCGGTCCTCGCCGAAACTGTCCAAAACACGTTGCCTGGCCTTGATCCCAATTTGACTTCGGTAGGCGTCATCTGACAATACGGAGATGGCGTGTTCGGCCATTTTATCCACATCGCCGACCTCGGTGATGAAGCCGTTTTTGCCATGCTGAATGAGTTCGGGCACGCCACCTACATTGGTACCGACAACGGGTACCTCACAACTCATAGCTTCCAGCGCAGAGAGGCCGAAACTCTCCTGTTCACTCGGGAGCAGATACAGATCCGCACAAGAGAGAATGTCGTCAATACCCTCCTGCTGGCCGAGGAACACGACACTGTCACGAAGTCCCAGCTCGGCGGCCAACTCCTGAGCGGGTACGCGGTCGGGACCTTCCCCCACGATGAGCAGCTTCGACTTGATCTTCGGTTTGACCTTGACGTACATCCGAATCACATCAGTCACTCGCTTCACGGGGCGAAGATTAGACACGTGTAGCAGAACCTTCTCGTCCTCTTGCACGATATTCTTGAGATCGCAATGTGCTTCCTTGCGTTTGAATCTATTCGTATCGACAAAGTTGGGAATCACCCGGATCTCATTCTCGATACCGAATAGGGAAAGTGTGTCCTGACGGAGTGACTCTGAGACAGCCGTGATACCATCACTTTCCTCAATGCTGAATTTAGTGATCTGGTAAAAAGACTTGTCACTGCCTACGAGCGTAATATCCGTCCCGTGCAAGGTCGTGATGATCTTTATGTCTCTCGACTTGAGCATGTGTCGCGCAAGAAAAGCGCATGTAGCATGGGGAACTGCGTAGTGGACATGAAGCACATCAAGCTTAGCTTCCTCAGCCACCGCGGCCATTTTTGCAGCTAGCGCCAGGGTGTACGGGGGGTATTTGAAAAGCGGGTACGGCATAACTTCAACATCGTGAAAGGAGATATTCTGATTGTATTCTTGAAGGCGGAAAGGTATTGAGTAACTTATAAAATGGATCTTGTGGCCCGAGCGTGCTAAAGCTTGTCCAAGCTCGGTTGCAATGGCTCCGCTACCACCATAGGTAGGGTAACACGTAATACCGATGTTCATCAAGTCTCCTCGTCATCGTTCAGAAATACCAGAGAAATACGTTACAGGATCAACCAGTTCAAGATGTTCGCGAATCACATAAGGTTCCGCGTATTTCTTGCCTATCATCGTACCATAATACCGGGCATTGGTAGCAATATCGTCCAGAAATTCTGGTCTGCTGATAAAAGTGTCT
>JABIQT010000418.1 GCA_018667995.1 Candidatus Latescibacterota bacterium | reverse complement strand
TCGAGAACATGCACATGATAGTTGTTCATTTGATCATTGCCACAATAGTACAGCGCCTCAATCACTAACCGGAGCCCCTCGGTTGTGTCGACACTCCGTTGTCCCTCCCGCATCTCAGCAGGCATCCTTGTTCTTCTCTTAGGGTTTCCCGACTCTGGGCACGCAACGCTCGAAGAATCACTGCCTTCCTATCATTGGTCATACGACATACTGGACCAGTTGCGGTTGAGGGGATATTTCACTGAACTCTTCATGTCGAATCGGCCGTTCACGAGAGGCGCCGTTGCGAAGAGCATCCAGCAAGTCGCCCGCGAAATTGACCGTGCCCAAATAGGCGTCACGCAATCTGACCAGTGGCTGATCGATCAACTCAGAAATGAATTCGATGAGGAGTTGTTGGAATTGCGCGGACTGGCTGGAAATAACCGTATAAAGCTAGGATTTACAGGTAATCTCGATGCGATGAATCAATCGAAGGGTTTGGAGGACCCGAGACTAATCCACTACGGCGTCCTGAACGGTGGTTCACGCCTCAGAGAAGGGCTCAGGAGTAAAATCAGTGCCGGAATCGGCGATAACCTGACACTCTATCATACCTTGCGATTCGACCGTAATATGAAGGATGATCCGACGTACGTGGGTAAATTCTTCATGGGATTCGCCGGATTCACCGAGCAGGCGTATCTGCAGGGGCGAACCGGTCGTTTCCAATATAAGGTCGGCAGGGATTTTATAGCGATAGGTCCTGGGAAAAGCGGCAATCTGCTCATCTCGGATAACGCCCGGCCATTCGACCAATACAGAATAGATTTTGTCGCCGGTCCCATACGCTTCAGCGCCTTTGGCATTCAACTGGACGACGTGGCGCTGGATTCCGTGATCGTTCGGGGCCAGGGACCTATGAATACAGCAAGGCGATTCATCAATGGTCATCGAATGGACGTTAAGTTTGGTTCGTGGGCGAACGTTGGCTTTTCAGAAATCGTTATATATGGTGGAGTGCAACGGAGCTTCGAACTGGCGTACGTCAATCCAGTGAATTTTTACCACGGCGTCACATTGAACGATGAGGAAGCTCTTGGTCGCCCAGCAAATACCTTCGGTTCGCTGGACGTCGATCTATTTCCTTCGAAAAACTTAGAGATTTTCGCGGAATTTCTCGTTGATGACGTGAAGATCGAGCGAGCAAATTCGTCTGACTTGGAACCCAATAGATTGGCCTATATGCTCGGCATCCAGTATGCTAATCCATTCAGGATCGATGGTGTGAGGATACGTGCGGACTACACGCACGTGGCAAACCGAACCTACAATGTACTGTTCAACCCATGGGAAAAGCATCTCCACCGAAATCGGCCAATCGGTCATTTTCTTGGTAACAACTTCGACAGATTCCAAATAGAAGCATCAGGCTGGATGACCCGGGATCTTCAGGTATCGACCCGCTACGAACGTTTGAGACAAGGGGAAGACAATATCGCCAGCGCTTACAATACTGACTATCTGAGCGCAACCGTCAGTCAAGGATATTCAGAAAACTTCCCGTTTGGCACAATCCAGACATCTGATGTATTGAACTTGTCGGCCAGCTTCGTGAAAAGCATCGATCTTCGGTTCCGTTTCGATCTTCGCGTGGCTCATGTGCAGAATATGGCTTTCGGTGGACGTTCGGGAAACCAGCTCCAGATGATTCGAGTTGGGCTGATGTACAATTACGATCGTCTTTTGGGGTGGTAGATCCCCTCTCTGTTGGATGTAGTACTCAAGCCATGGTCGAATTGATCCCCTGGTATCCAAAACTCTCCGGTCCTCTCTGGATGATCGACAAATCCCATGGATAGCTTAACTATAGAGTCATATGCGAAGGTAAATCTTGGTCTCTGGGTAACTGGGAAGCGACCCGATGGCTACCATGATATAGAGACTATCATGCAAACCGTCGACCTGAAGGACACAATCGAGGTCTCAAGAAGTCCATCGGATCTGGTGATAACTTGTACGGACCCTGAGGTCCCGACCGACCATCAAAACCTCGCCTACCAAGCTGCTGAGAGTCTCAGAGTTCGATACAAAATTACATCGGGAGCCAGAATACATATCCACAAGCGCATCCCTGTTGCAGCTGGTCTTGCCGGGGGCAGCGGAAACGGTGCCGCCACCTTGAGGGCCCTTAACCGATTATGGAAGATAGGATTATCGGAGAGCAAACTGATCCAATTTGCCGCCGAACTTGGTTCTGATGTACCTTTCTGCATGACAGGTGGGACTGCGCTGGCCTCTGGTCGAGGCGAACGCCTGGAGCCGCTTGAGGTCTCCTGCCCGGGGATCTTCGTGCTCGTCAAACCTCTATGTCAGGTTTCCAGTGCGTGGGCATATCAGAATCTAAGAATTGGATTGACAAAACTAGATAGGAAGGTTAATTTAGTCGTCTGTGCTTTGCAGCAAAGTGACAGACTTAAACTCGCAAATTGTCTGCAAAATGATCTGGAAAGACCGGTACTCCCGGCCTTTCCGATCGTCGAACAAGTGAAACATCTTCTTACCGAAAACGGCGCAGAGGGTGTTACGATGTCGGGCAGCGGTCCTACAGTCTTTGGAATTGCACAGGATCGCACAACGGCCGAGCATATCGCCTGCAGTGTGACGAGCTCTGATCCGGACCTGCGGGTATTTGTATGCGCTCCTGTATCGCGCGAGAAGATTGCCATGGAATAACTTTAGCTGGAGGAATGCATGCCGGACGGGTTGAAGGTTTTTGCCGGAAATTCAAATCAGCCTTTGGCCGAAGAGGTCTGTAGGTATCTTGATGTTCCGTTCGGTGACGCTAACATTGCTAGATTCAGCGATGGTGAGATACACATACAGATCAATGAAGATATCCGGGGGACAGATGTCTTCATTCTACAGTCTACAAATGCTCCTGCCGACAATCTACTGGAACTGCTGTTAATGTTGGATGCAGTGAAAAGAGCATCCGCCTTCCGGGTGACGGCAGTGATGCCCTACTTTGGGTATGCGCGTCAGGACCGAAAATCGAGACCACGGGTTCCGATTTCGTCAAAATTGGCGGCCAATCTGATTACTACGGCCGGGGCCGATCGCGTACTGACGATGGATTTGCATGCGCCACAGATTCAAGGGTTTTTTGATATCCCATTGGACCACCTATACTCAGCCCCAATTTTCACAAAGCGCTTGTTAGAGCTTAACTCGGAGAATATGGTAATTGCCGCTCCGGATGCCGGCGGGATGGCCATGGCAAGGTCCTACGGAAAACGCCTAAACTGTCCGCTTGCCTTGGTAGACAAGAGACGACCACGCCCTAACGTGGCTGAGATCGTTGACGTGATCGGCGATGTAGACGGCAAAGATGTCATCATAAGAGATGACATGATAGACACGGGTGGCAGTATTACTGGTGCTGCCGCGGCGCTTCTGGATCGGGGTGCAAATACCATATATGCCGCCTGCACGCACGCAATTCTTTCCGGACAGGCAATGGACCGCTTGGGGGAGTCTGAACTCACCAAGCTTATCGTGGCCAACACCATTCATCTTTCGGAGCAGAAGCAACAACACCCTAAACTAGAAGTTCTTTCCGTGGCATCGTTGCTTGGTGAGGCGATCCACAGGATACACGAATCTAAATCCGTCAGTGCATTATTTGATCCCACGGATCAGACGTAACGCTAACACCACAATCTGAACACGTGGAAATCTGGTAGGAGATTCAGGCATGAATGAAGCATCATTAAGCGCCCAAAAGCGCGAAGGAACCGGTAAGCAAGCCGTAAAAAGGTTGCGACGAGAAGGCAAGTTACCTGCCGTTATTTATGGTGGGGGAGAAGACCCACTGGCACTGGAACTCGACTATCGCGACTTTGATGCTTTTATACGCCAACACCGGGGTGAAAACGTCCTCATCAACTTGAAGATTGGAAGAAGTAAACCAAAAATGGCAATCCTGAGAGACCTTCAACGGGATTACCTCAAGGACTCGATGATTCATGCTGAATTTCAGCAGATCTCTCTAACCGATCAGCTCACGGACACCGTCGCGATTGTTCTGATTGGAGAAGCTCCCGGTACAGAGGCTCAGTTCGGCGGTATCCTTGAACAGTCGCAGCGCGAGTTAATGATCAAGTGTATTGCCTCCGAGATGCCAGAGCACCTGGAAGTCGACGTTTCTTCCCTGCAACTTGGCGACTCCATTCATGCTCGTGATCTACAGTTCGAGCACATAGAAATAGTGACGGACGGTGATGCTGTTGTCGCATCAGTCGCCATGCCTATGCGTGAAGAGGTGGTAACTGAGGAAATCGAAGAGGAGAGCGCCGAGCCTGAGATCATTGGTCGTGACCAGGAAGAAGAAGAAGAAGGAGAATCCAGCGAAGGATGACCCTGACCGGGCCGTCAATACCTGAGCTCAATGAATCCACGCACACTGCTTTTGTAGGTCTGGGGAATCCCGGGGCTCGGTATCGGAACACACGCCACAATATTGGGTTTATGATCTTAGACCACTGGTTACAAGAGCTAAATCTTGAACTATGTTCAGTGTCAGATGAGTTTCAAGCCGTAACAGGGATCATCGACAAGCACAACACTATCTTGATCAAACCCATGACGTTCATGAATCGTAGCGGGGAGGCTGTAAAAGAGGTCTGCCGGCGATATAGCCTTACAATCAGGGATTTCGTGATTATCTGCGACGACGTGAATCTGCCATTCGGGACATTGAGACTAAGAGGCAGTGGTAGTGACGGCGGAAACAATGGTTTGGGGTCCATTATTGATTCGCTTGATTCTGACGACTTTTGCAGGCTTAGAGTTGGTGTCGGCGGACCTGCTTCGGGTGCGGACCTAATCGATTACGTCTTGGAGCCTTTTACTCCGAACGAACAGAAGGAATTGCCGCCCGTTATCGATCGGGCCTGTAAACAACTTAGGGTGTTTTTGAATGACGGTTGGCAAATGGCCGCCAGTCGCCATAATGGTCAGTAAATAGTAACCGGGAATAGCCAAGGAGATCACTGGTGCGTGCATACGAAACAATTATAGTCATGGACTCGCAGCTTGAAGACGAACCAATTGAAAAGGAAATCGGAGCGCTTGAGGATTTGATAAAGTCTCATGACGGCGAAATCGTCGAAACGGAGCGCTGGGGACGTCGCAAATTGAGCTTTGAGATGAAGGATCGGACGCAAGGATTTTACACCTTCTTCAAATACAATGCCGACAAATCTGTACGGGACGAATTCGATCGATCATGCAAATTAAATGAGAGCGTGTTACGCTACATGACGATTCGCGTAAAGAAGCACGCTGAACGCGTAACCCAAACCTCTGAATCAACCACAGGAGACAGTAATGCCACCTCGTCATAGCAGCTCTAGCGACGGGCCTCGCGGACGAAACAGTTCGAGCCGTTCGAAGAAGGTCGTAAGAGCCAAAAAACAGAAAAGAATACCGGGTCGTGTAAAGAATATAGATTATAAGGACCCTAAGCTGCTCAGGCGATTTGTTACCGAGCGTGGTAAAATTGTACCTAGCCGAATTTCAGGCACAAGTGCGCGCTGTCAACGTCAGCTTGCAAAGGCCGTCAAGCGGGCGCGACACCTCGGACTGCTGCCTTTCACCGCCGAGATGTACAAGTAACATGTTATTTCAGAGGAGTCTTTCGTGAAGTTGATCTTAACCGAAACGATAAACCGCGTAGGGGAAGCAGGTGCGCTGGTCACCGTCGCCGATGGTTACGGGCGCAACTACCTACTACCGCAGCGCAAAGCAATTATGGCCACTCCGGGCAATTTGAAAATGCTCCAGGGTCAGTTGAAGCGAATTGAAGGACAGGATCTTAAGCTCCAGGAACAAGCATCCGGACTCGCCAAGGAGATGGAGGCTATCTCCTGCACTGCTGTTGTCCAGGTTGGTGACGAGGACAAGATGTTCGGTTCAGTTACGGCCCAGAACATCAGTGATCTCTTGAAGGAAAAGGGATTCGATATCGATCGCCGTATCATCGAGCTTGATGAACCAATAAAAGCCCTCGGCATCTATACGGTTCCTATCCGACTGCATGCCAATGTTGCCGCTGAGATCAAGGTATGGGTCGTGAAAGAGTAGCGTTTTTAGCTTGACCAGATTGTGATTTAGAGTTATACTTATCTGCTGTTGTGCAAGGAGTTTTCAATGGCACGGAAGAGCCCAGCAACGCGTGACAAACGCAAGCAGCAGGTCTCTCGGCGGCGGGACAGAAATCGCAAGCCGTATGTTTCACCATTTGGTAATAGGCACTATCAGCTTTTTGGTGGTGGGCTTTTGGTGATTGCAGTCGGATTCGTAACCATGGGATTTGGTTCGATTACCCTTGCACCTTTGTTAATGATCGTAGGATACTGCGTGCTGATTCCGATGGTTTTGATGTGGAATCCAATTACCACGACGGGTACGGAGGCTGAGCAAAAGTCGCCTCAACCGTGACGTAAGATGTAGATCACGGGCGATTAGCTCAGTTGGTTCAGAGCGCGTGCCTTACAAGCATGAGGTCACTGGTTCGAATCCAGTATCGCCCATAGTAGTATCATATTGGGGTCGTAGTTCAACCTGGTTAGAGCACCGCCCTGTCACGGCGGAAGTTGCGGGTTCGAGTCCCGTCGACCCCGTCTCAATATGAATCCCATTGATACAGCCCGCCCTTATAAAGGCGGGCTGTATTGGGATCTATAGGATTCGTTCTACCTTCAGTTCTTTAGCAGGGCCGAAAATGCCCGTGGCAATTATGTTGGATATTTTGACGCTTGCTGGTATGGGAGTTTAGCCGGAGTGGTGGAATTGGTAGACGCGAGGGACTCAAAATCCCTTGTCCGCAAGGACGTGTCGGTTCGAGTCCGACCTCCGGTATCCGCAATTCGCCTCTATAGTTTCCTAGGTCCACGGGAGAGAACCATTTGGGCGGAGACCTTCAGCAGCACTCGATCTACAGGAATCTAAGCCCTACAAGACCCTCGTCCTGCACTTCATTTATTCGGAGTGTGTGGAATGGTACAATCTGACCGTCAGACGTTTCCCGCCTTCAAGAGTCTATTGGGCACCATGTAGTGCCCGGAGGATCTGCAATGATAGATGCGGTCGAAGTAACGAAAGATCTCATCCGATTCAACTCCGTGAGTTCTCATAGTAACAAGGCTGTATCCGATCTTCTTGAGGAGCATCTTAGCGCCCTGGGTTTCCAGACCGAACGTGTGGAGTATAACGATTCGGCAGGCATCAATAAGGTGAGTCTCGTGGGGCGGAAGGGGCGAGGGGACGGGGGCATAGCGCTCCTCGGTCACTCCGACGTCGTTCCCGCAGAAGGATGGGAACGCGATCCATTCGAACCCTGGATCGAGGATGGGAGACTCTACGGCCGAGGAAGCTGTGACATGAAAGGTTCGCTGGCTTGCATGTTGGCTGCCGTAGAGGAGTACCAAGTTTCTGATCTTCATTCACCGATCTATATAGTTTACACGGCTGACGAAGAAGTCGGATGCCAGGGAGCCTCCGAAGTGATGGAGCGCTCACGTCTCTTTAATGAATATAATCTAAAATATGGAATCATTGGGGAACCCACCTTAATGCAGGTGGTACGGGCCCACAAGGGCATGGTGACTATTCGAGCTGTCGCCGAAGGTAAAGCCGCCCATAGCAGTACGGGGATGGGGCGAAACGCAAATCTAAGCATGATTCCGTTTCTCGTAGAGATGAAAGCTATATACGATGAGCTCACTACGAATGAGATCCATTTTGACCATGAATTCGAACCGCCTTTTGCAGACTGGAACATCGGCATAAACGACGGTGGTATGCCACTCAACGTAACCGCTCCGGAGTGTGTGTGTACCGTAAATTACCGCCCCATGCCAAATCAAGACCAGGAATCATTGACGACCCGTGTCCGTGAAGCCGCCGGTAGATGCGGTATCTCAGTTACGATCCGAAAGACGGGGGACCCGTTTGTCACGCCGGTAGACTCTGAAGTTATTCAAGCGGCACTGCAGGCTACGAATTCAGAGCAAACGCATACGGTGCCATATGGCACAGATGGACTCATATTCGGATCGCGGATGGATCTTGTAGTCGTCGGTCCAGGCGATATACAACAAGCCCATACCGTCAACGAGTGGATGGACCTCGGACAATTTCAACTCGCAATTGACACATACAGAACCATGATCGAACGCTTCTGCCTCTAAGGCACACTGCTAAACATTTCTCTCAGGATCATATCAACTATGCAGATTGGGCTCGTCGGCCTGCCCGGCTCCGGTAAGACAACGCTGTTCAACGCACTTGTACGCGCAGACGCTGATGTTGGAGGATACGGTGGGGCCAGGGGACCCAACCGTGGGACCATCCAGGTTCCAGATCAACGAATCAGCAAACTGTCAGATCTGTTCAAACCCAAGAAGACCACATTTGCCACGGTGGACTATTTGGATATAGCAGGAATCACCCCGGGATCAGGAAAACAGGAAGATTCGAGCGATGGTGGACTTGCTGGGCTGCGAAACATGGATGTATTGATTCATGTGCTCCAGGGCTTCGAATCCACCGACCAGGAGCCTCCTACACCGGGAGAGGATTTCGAGAACATTGAGCTAGAGCTGGCCGTCGCCGACCTCGATATAGTAGAAAAACGCCTCACTCGAATAGAGAAAGAGGTCCGTCTGGACAGATCCGCGAATCTTGCCCGAGAAGGAGAGCTATTGGGCGAATGTCGTGTGCTTCTGGAAAAGGGAGAGGCCCTGCGGGCCCTGAACTTGAAACCGGAAGACGAAAAACTCCTGCGCGGCTACCAATTCCTCACGCAAAAACCTATGCTCGTTGTTCTTAATATCAACGAAGATCGGATTGGCGAAGAAGACGCCTGTCTGACCGATCTCGGGGATCTTGGGCCCGAGGTCCACCCCATGGCTCTCTGCGCGAAGGTAGAGATGGAGATTGCCCAACTTGATGAAGAGGACGCAGCGGTATTTCTCCAAGACCTGGGTATCGATGAACCTGCTCTAAGCCGTATGATTCTCACGTCCTATAAGATGTTGAGCTTAATATCGTTCTTCACAGTGGGGGAGGACGAAGTACGTGCCTGGACCATATCGATCGGTACGCTAGCGCCCGGTGCAGCAGGAGAGATTCACTCCGACCTTGAGAGAGGATTCATAAGAGCCGAAACTG